>CAZXTX010000121.1:0-4865 GCA_964643695.1 uncultured Mariniphaga sp.
GGAACGAAGCCAGCCGGGCGGCACATGACCGGAGGGAAAACTCGTAATTGGTGTATAATTACTTCCCACCATCTGTTTTACCCATTTGTCTGAGCCCTCGGTAAAATATTCAAAATACTCCGAGTTTTTTGATGAGTAACGAAGTGCTCCTTTTTCGGCATAAAGTTCAAAATACACCAAATCTCCGGTACCGGAGCTTATCCTGCTTGCAGAAAGGTTGCCTACCGCACCGGTTAATGGTTCAAACAGCGAAATTGAACTGAACAGATCAGAACCGGCCGGCACACCGTCAAATCCTCCTCCCTGCAAAGCACCGGTTAATTGCAGTTCTTCACCCAGAAAAGCAGTCAGCAGACTGATTCCGTGCGAACCCAAATCGGCCATTGCCCCACCGTCGGGGGCAGGTGTAAGCCGGGTTACACGCTTTTCACGATAGGATGACTGCAAATAATCTCCGTGATAATATTTTAAATCGAAATGAATTGGTTTTCCAAGAACTCCCGATTTCCAAAACTGCAGAGCTTCTCTTACCGATGAAGTCTGAAGGTATTGAAAACCAACCTGAATTTTTACATTCCGGTTAACAGACTTCTCAATATTTTTCATTTCAATCTCTTCAGCGAGCAAAGCACAAACCGGCTTTTCAAGATAGATATATTTCACATTCGGCATTTCAAGTGCCAGTTTCAGATGACTGAAATGGACATTATTGGGGCCCAGTATAAAAACTGCATCTGTTTTTTCATTTTGTGAAAACTCCTCTACCGATTGAGCCGAGGCAAAATCGTATTTTGCGGCAAATTTCTCACGGCTCTCCTTTCTTGCCGATGCCACCGATTCAAAAACCGGCTCCGGAACCTCGTCATAAAAATATTTCAGCGACTGAAGTGCCCAGGCATGAGCACGTGCAATTCCACCCGCTCCTAAAAAACCAATATGTATTCTATTCATAAAACCTAATTCAAATTTGTCCAAAAATAGTGAAATAGAGAGAAAGAGCAACTTTTTATCATATAGTGTTTCTGAAGGAATTAATACGAATTATATTTACAAAATAGTCCAAACTGTTTTATAAATTTCCAATCGGTATAAGTATAAGAAAAACCTGTTTTTTCAAAATACTCTTACTATCAATTATTTTTCTTGAAGAAATCTTACAATTCAGAAAGAAATTTACGATTCAGGAAGAAGTTTGTACAATTCAGGAAACAGAAGAAAGAAATTATCAATAAATTTATAAAAAATCATTATTTATTGGTTCACTATTAGAATCAATATTTCAAACCTTTTAAAACTATGAATTC
Source organism: uncultured Mariniphaga sp. (assembly GCA_964643695.1). Lineage (GTDB taxonomy): Bacteria > Bacteroidota > Bacteroidia > Bacteroidales > Prolixibacteraceae > Mariniphaga. The sequence goes on from CAZXTX010000121.1 coordinate 1,305, forward strand.
AAGGATTTTTAACCAAAAAATTACGGGCAGAATCTTGTTAATTCTGCTCTTATTGATGCCGGGATACATTCTTTCTTCCAATCCGGATGAACCTTTTAACCGATGGCTGGATTTAAGCCATGAAGCTAACGAGAATTCCATAAGCAACGAGTATCTGGAGTATGTGAAATCAGGTAATACCATACACCTGCTCTGGGTTGCATACAAATATCTTGAAGATGCTCAACTTTACTACCAGCGCTCTATTGACAACGGAGAAACCTGGGAAAGCCCGAAACTGCTGTTTGATTTTGTTTATAAAAACAATGCTCCTGCCATAGCAAAATTCACTAAAAAAATTGCGGTACTTGGACAAAAGGTTCATATTGCATTTGCTGATTTTGAACAATCAACTTCGACCGGGAAGATATATTATATGAGATCTGACAATGACGGTGCAAATTTTTCAGCACCCAGGCATGTGCATTCTGTAGTTCATCGAATTGAAAACAGCATTATACGTGCAGACGGAAACCGGATAGGTATTGTTTGTGATATGACCGGTACAGGGAGAAATAGCGGAATAGTTTTATTGCACTCCCGGGACAGTGGAGAGAACTTTACAGACACCCTCCTTATGCAAAGAGACAGACTTTATTATGATAAATTAGCTGAATTTCATTACAAGGATAATCGCATGATTATTTTGCATTCATGGGGAGGATCTTCCTTCTATGGCAGTCTGTATGCCTCAGTTTCAAAAAATCACGGTGAAACTTTTACCACTCATAAACTGACAACTCCCAGAGAAGAGGATGGCATAGAGCAATTCTTCTTCCAGCCTTATCAATACAATGGAATATATTTTCCACAAGAGTTGCTCACCGTTTCAGGTAATAATATTCATATTGTTTATATTCACAGAGATTCAAACAATATATATTATGTGCGATCGCAGGATGGCGGCAACAGTTTTGAGCCACAAAAAAAAATTCATGACGGCCTGGGAAAAACATATCCCTATCCGACGATAGCAGCCGGAGGCAACAAACTCTACCTGAGCTATATTCACGGCGATGCATCCGGAACAGAGATAGCGATGAGAAAATCAACGGATAATGGTAACACCTTCTCAGACCCGGTATTTCCGGTAAAAAACCGGGTGTCCCATTTTACCATACCTTCAGAAATAGTTTATCCTATCATTGATCCTCATGATGACAGCGGAAACACAATTCATCTGGTCGGTACCCTCAATATGCTCACTACATCTGTCAACGGAGGAGAAAGTTTTGACCACTATCTGGCTCTGAACAGTAAAATAAACGGCGGCGAAAAGTCTTTTACCGATGTAATTATTGACGAAGACGGAGTCAGGCATTTTTTCAATAACTACCGGTATGCTTACAACAGCCCCGGAAGGATTTTATACTACAAACACAAGCCGGCACCAGAACCATCTGCTGAAAATCACAGTCTGAAGATATATGAAGAAGTTGACAATCTGCATGACAATGCAAGGCTGTCTATACCGGCTTCGCCTTCGTTAAATTTCGAATCAGCCATTACTGCTGAAGCATGGGTCAAATTTAACAACACCATGCAACAGGGAACCCAGTGGGGCTCAGCCATTATATTAAAGAATAAATCACAAAGTTTTTACTATGACAGGCCGGATGGATTTCAGCTGATACTTTATCCTGCCAAAAAGCAGGAAAATGGCATTGATGTGCATTTCTTTGAAGTTAATGCCGCTATCGAGACTGACAAAGGCAGTTTCCACTTTATGTCGCCTGACAGGATTGACGATTTCCTGTGGCATCATTTAGCTTTCACCTACGATGAAAACGGGGGAATAAACAACTTCAGACTCTATATGGACGGGGTGCTGAAAGCAGAACAAACTGCCATCGGAAAGATTGATGCCGGGAAAGGCTTGATTCACGCCGGCCTGGTTACTGATTACAATAAGAATCTTTATGACTACGAAGTGGATGATATTCGACTTTGGAGCCGCGCTTTAAGTGAGGAGGAGATACGGGGCAACGTGCACCGCAAAGATTTTAGCGGGGAGGAAGATTTGAAACTATTCCTTAATTTTGACAACACCCTGAAAGATATGTCGGGAAATGGAAATGACGCTTTCCCTGCCGGTTGTGTTACAATGACACCCACTATCTTAGATCCGCCTGAAGCTGATTTTAATCTTTACAGGAATTTAGATGAAATTGCATTCAATGATCGTACCCGGAACGGTAAGGCTGTGAAATGGAGTTTTGGCGACAGCAAATCATCAACAGACCCTAATCCGAAATATAAATATCCTAAATCGGGTGAGTATATTGTAACCATGCAGGCTGCCAACGACAACAGCGTGGCATCCGTAGCAAAACCGGTTACTATTGCCGGACTGGACAGGATATTTCCGGAAAAAGCCGGGAATACGGGCTTTGTAACATTAGATGTGTATGGTGGCGGGTTAACTGATCAGAACACGACAATTTCACTTCGAATGGAGGGACGGAGTGATTTAACAGGCATCAATCTCAGGAAACATGAAGATGGTTACCTGCAGTGTAAAATACCGCTGCACGGAGCTGAAACGGGCAAATGGGATGTTGTGGTAAAAACCAATAATACGGAACAAAGTCTTAAATCGGCATTTACCATAGAAAAGAGTGTAGATGCGAAGCCATGGGTAAGTATTTTAAGCAGAGATGCGGTCTTACTGAACCGATACAACACTTATACAATCAATTTTGGGAACAAGGGGAACGTTGATGCTTACTATGTTCCTCTTTGGGTAGCTATAACGAAAAGTGATGATCTGGATGTCGCTTATCTTGATTTTGAAATGACAGCACCGGAGCATTTTACCGATGACCCCGGTCTGGAAGCCTTCCGATCAGAAATTGGAGAATATTTTGAAACAGACATGTTTGATGGTAAAGAAATGAACGTGCGGGTCTATCCGCTTCAGATTCCTGTTATCCGTAGCAATAGTTCCGGGTCATACAGTTTCAGGATTAAATCTTCGGAAGACTTCGAGATATTCGCCGTAATTGAACGACCCTGGTACACTGAAAATATGAGCGGCAATGATAATCCGGCTCCGGGCAGTCCGCTGAAGGCGGCTGCAGTGACTGAAGAAAAGGCTTGGTGTGCAGCCTCTACCTTTGCAAGATCGATGGGAGATCTGGCTACTACATTGATTCCCGGAACAACCTGTATTTGGGAAGGCTTGAAAACCACATATGATGTGGGTGCATATGCCATGGGCAGCAGCAGGCAGTCTGCCTGGAATTTACTTTGGAACGTCGGTGTAAGTGCGGCAAACTGTGGCATCAGTCTGGCAAAAGACCTTGCTTTTCCTGTAAAATGGGGAATGTATGTTGTCAATATGACAAATTATGCCTATGACCTGCTTGAGTGTATGGAACCAAGAGACGATGATAAGAAAAGAGTCAGGACAGTATCTTCCTTTGACCCCAACGAGATGGTGGGACCTAACGGTTACGGTGATGAAAACTGGATATCGCCACGGCCGATGATGCCTTATACAATTCTTTTTGAGAACATAAG
>CAZXTX010000121.1:4965-8543 GCA_964643695.1 uncultured Mariniphaga sp.
GAAGGTTTTGTAAGTTTTACTGTCGGACTTAAACCGATAACATCAACAGGAAAGAATGTTTCAAACCGTGCGAAAATTGTATTCGATACCAATGAACCCATAATGACAAACAACTATGTTAACACTTTTGATCTCTCGTTGCCCGAAAGCCGGGTAGTGAGTGCCGAGTCAAATGACGGTGAGAATATAGTTGTGAAGTGGGAAGGCAGTGATGCAGGATCGGGTATAAAACACTATACAATCTGGATACAGAAGAATGATGAGGAGCCCGAACCTCTTTTCATCCAGACAGAGGAAACCAGTGGGACTTTCATAGGTGAGAAAGGAGCTTCATACAAATTGTACAGTTTAGCCGATGACAACTGTAATAACCGTGAAATATTCATGGGCAGCTATGAAGTTAATTTCGTATTTTCAGATGTTAAAGAGGTAAAAAAAGAGGAGAACTGGTTTATTTACCCCAATCCTGCCAGAGATTATATAACACTGCAACTGCACAATGTGCCCCTTATAAATGATTACCTGTTTAATGTGATTGATCTGACCGGTAAAAGCCGCATCAACTTAAAATATCGTGCATCGGATGTAAGCCGTGGTGTACAGATGAATGTGAGCGATTTACCTGCCGGTTACTATATTGTCCGTATCAACTATGGTGATTATAGCGTAAGCAGGAAGTTGATAATTGAGTAGTGAATTTATGTACTCCGGTCATTTCAAATGCCGGTTTCAGTTAACGGGAATGAACATTGCCGGAGCCGGTAAAATAGATGGTGCCAATATACTTTATTTCAGCCATTTGTCAAGCCAGTTAAAAAACACACGCTGCCACAAAATTCCGTTCTGCGGTTGTAAAACCCAGTGGTTTTCTTCCGGGAAATATAGAAACTGAGCAGGAATATCACGAAGTACGGCAGCGTTGAAAGCAGCCATTCCCTGATCGGGTGGAACTCTGAAGTCTTGTTCGCCGTGAATGACAAGAATCGGGGTATCCCAGTTCTGTACATATTTATGCGGCGAAAAAGTGTAGGAACGTTGTGCCGGTGCATTATCCTTTTCCCAGAACGGCCCGCCAATGTCCCAGTTCACAAACCACATCTCCTCGGTAGTCAAATACTGATGTTCAAAGTTGAACATTCCGTCGTGGGCAATGAATGCCTTGAATCTACCGTCATGATGTCCGGCTAAAAAGAACACCGAATAGCCGCCATAACTGGCACCCACTGCACCCAGCCGGTTCTCGTCAACATAAGGTTCCTTGGCCAGTTCGTCAATCGCAGTCAGGTAATCTCTGATATTTTGGCCGCCGTAGTCTTTTGAAATCTGTTCGTTCCACTCTTGCCCAAATCCCGGTAAACCGCGGCGATTGGGTGCCACAATTATATAACCATTTGCAGCCATCATCTGAAAATTCCAGCGGTACGACCAAAACTGACTTACCGTTCCCTGTGGCCCGCCCTGGCAATAAAGCAGTGTGGGATACTTTTTTGAAGGATCAAAATGCGGAGGATAAATTACCCATGTGTGCATCTGTTTTCCGTCGGTGGTTTCAATCCATCGTTCCTCTATTTTACCCATTGTCAGCTGGTCGAGAATACCTTTGTTTACCGTAGTTAACGGTTTTTCTGCCCCTGTTTCGAGATTAACCAGATAAAGCTCTGCCGGCTGCGACATGGATACTTTTTGTGCAATCAGATTTGTGCCTGCAGGCCAAACCGACTGGTAGTCATGTACTCCGTCAGTCAGTTGAACAATGTTTCCGTCCGGCAGACTTATACGATATATCTCTTCCGTACCCTGATTGTTACTGATAAAATATAAGGCACTGCTTTCCTGATTCCAGCTTAAACTGCTTACATTCTGATCAAACCGGGCAGTATAATATGTTTTTTCGCCGGTTTGCAGGTTCGCGACAAACAGACGGTTTTTATCCGATTCATAACCATCGCGTTCCATGCTTTCCCATGCCAAATATTTCCCGTCGGGCGATAACAGGGGATTCTGGTCATAACCGGCCATCCCTTCAGTAAAGTTTATGGTTTCGCCGGTTTCTAAATTGTAAAAATAGATGTCGGAATTGGTTGAGACAGCATACTCTTTTCCGGTTTTTTTCTTGCAGGTGTAGGCTAATATTTTTCCCTCAGGACTGAATGTAATCTGCTCGGTTCCGCCAAAGGGTTTCATTGGTGAATCGAAACGCTCACCCGGCATAATATCTGTGCCGGCACCAACTTTACCATCAGAAAATTCAGCAACAAATATATGCTGATAAGTATAATCGTGCCATGTATCCCAGTGGCGGTACATAATATCATTTTCTAACCGTGCATTTGCTTTTGGCAAATCAGGGTACAAATCATGAACACTTTTGTCAAGTTTAACATTTTGTATGTAAAAAACTTTTGAGCCGTCGGGTGAATAACCAAAGCCTGAAACACCGCCTTCAATATCAGAAATTTGCCCGGCACCTGTTTCGTCGGGATTCATCTCCCAGATTTGTGCACTGCCTGATTTTGCAGACACAAAACCAATCTTTTTTCCGTCAGGCCGCCATATTATATTAAATGCACCGGATAATGCACCGGTCAGTTTTTTTTCTTTCCCATCTGATACCGACAATAAAAAAGTTTCACGAAAAGATTTGTTTTCCTGAATATCATAATTAGTAACCGAATATAAAACCGATTCACCTCCGGGTGAAACCTGCGCCCCGCCAATACGGCCAAACGACCATAGCACTTCGGGGGTCATTAAATCTGAAGAAAGAACGGGAACCTCTTTTTCATATTTTTTTTGCTGAACTTTATCAGCTTGTGAAGTACAGCCGGCAATTATCGGAAGCAAAAGGTAAAAGAAATATTTTTTCATTTTTTTTTAATTGTTTTTTCTGATTTTCAATAAAGAGTGATAAAAATAGCAGCTTTTCACTGACTGAAAAAATAAAAAACCGACATATGATTATTTTTACACATATTTTTTCAACATTAATTATTTGTTTGTGTTTATGTAACAGTAACAATTTTAAAACTATAATAAAATGGCAAAAATAACATTACACGGAAATTCAATTAACACAACAGGCGAACTACCTGCTGTTGGCGAAAAAGCAAAAGATTTCACACTTGTAAAAGGCGACCTTTCGAGAGTAAACCTTAAAGATTATCTTGGACAGAAACTGGTGCTGAATATTTTTCCGAGCCTTGATACCGGCACCTGCGCCGCATCGGTAAGATATTTCAACAAAGCAGCCGCAAACCTTAAAGACACCAAGGTACTTTGTATTTCACGCGATCTTCCGTTTGCACAATCCCGCTTTTGCGGTGCGGAAGGTATTGAAAATGTGGAAACACTTTCAGACTATCAGACAGGTGATTTCGGTAAAAACTACGGTCTTGAAATTGCTGACGGACCTTTGGCAGGATTGCATTCACGTGTGGTAATAATTATTGACGAAAACGGTACAATAACTTATACCCAGCAGGTACCTGAAATTGTTGACGAGCCTGATTATGAGGATGCATTGAATGCTCTGAATTAATTATTGAAAAAATACGATGATTAACCGCAGACTGTTTCAG
>CAZXTX010000122.1:0-8500 GCA_964643695.1 uncultured Mariniphaga sp.
GGAAGATGGCTGATTGTGTTGCGGCTTATTGTGGTTTTGGCTGTTAATCCGCACCAGATACCAATTGCACCGTAAAACTGTTTCCCACATTCTGTAATTGTACAGTTATTGATGATATTTTCGGTTGCTGTCTGCTGAGGTGCTGATTTCCACCAGATTTTATCATTAATTTTTCTGTCCTGCCCTTCGCCAATCATTATGCCGTTTCCGGATATATCAGAAAATTTTGAATTTGATATTTCACAGTTTTGACTTCCGGTACTTAGCCATATTCCTGAGCCGCCAAGATTTTCAAATGAGCAGTTTTTAAATGTAATGTTGTTTAACCATTCACCGTGTACCGCAGCCGGCACCACTGTCCATCTGTCGTTTTTTGGACGGGGATCAAAATGACATGCCTGAATGCCGCAATATCCTTTTTGTGGTATTTGCCATGCTGAATGTCTGAAAGTAATTCCTTCAAAATGTATGTTTTTTAAACTTCTGTTTTCATTTCCACGAAGTGATATCAGACCTTCGGAAACAGGTACAAAAATTTCAATGTCATTTGGGTTAATATTTTCTGGTAATTTGAGATAAAAAGTATTTTCACTTTTGTTGAAAAACCATTCATATTCGGCATCTAAAAATTCCATTGCATTTTCAAGGTAATACCGCGGGTCCGGTTCCCAGTTGTCGATATTGAAAAATGCCGGACTTCTTGCCCCGATAGAATCCACGGCAGTTATTTTGTACTCGTTCAGATTTATCTCTTTTACCGGAATACGTGTGATTGACCAGTCGTGAAGCAGTACCAGTTCGGTTTCGGATATATTTTGCGGTATTGGGAAATCGTTCGGATTAAAAAAGAAGTTTGTGCGGCGGTCTTCACCGGTTTTTTTAACATGCAGGTAGCTCTTGTTCGGATGCCTTGCACGGGTTGCACGAATATGGCCGGTAAAAAGTTCACGCGGCGGATTGTCCATGAAATTCTCACCGGGAGTTGATTTCCATAATCCGTCAGAAACGGTCTGCCAGTTTTTCAGCTGAAAGCCACCGGAAATAACAGGGGTTTTTTCGGGTAATGCTTTTATAAAAAGGTTTCCTGAACTGTTTTGCAGGTTTTCCGAATTAATTACAACCTGCTTTTTTATGAAATATTTTTCACTTTCAAGCCAGATGGTACAGTCTTTATCAGGTCTTTTGCCAAAGCTGTTTTCTACAGCCTGAAGGGCTCGTTCAATTGTGGCAAAAGGTTTTTTTCCTGTTCCCGGGTTACTGTCGCTGCCTTTGGATGATACATAAAATTCGGCCGATTGTAATAAAGCAGGCTGGAGTGTAAGGCAGGTTAAAATCAGTACTATATTTAAAAAAGATGCTTTCATGATTTTTGATTATGTGAGTTTTAAATTAAGTTTCTAAGTTATAATCATCGGTTTAAATTGAAATATCTTGTCGTTAATCAGTATTTGTGAAAATATTCAAAAACTGAATTTTGTTTTTAAAGTTATAAAAATTTAAATTGCAAATCTAAAAGTTATAGTTTTGTTAGTTGGAAACTTTGAGCATAAATAGCTTCGGTTTTTAAATTTATAGCTGTGTTCTTGCAAACGGAACGGTATCCTGACCTGTAAATTCCCCTTTCAGATATTTATAATATCCGGTAATGGCAATCATTGCGGCATTATCCATTGTATATTCAAATTTTGGAATAATCACATTCCATTTATGTTTTTTTGCACTTTCCTTAAGCGCGTTTTGCAGTCCTGAATTTGCCGAAACTCCGCCTGCAATCGTAATTTCCTTAATTCCGGTTTCTTTTGATGCCTTTTTTAGTTTGGCAAGCAAAATATCAATAATTGTTTGTTGCAGAGAAGCACTCAAATCATTCAGGTTCTCTTCAATAAAGTTTTCATTTTCCTTGAGATTATCTCTTAAGAAATAGAGAAAATTGGTTTTTAAACCGCTGAAACTGTAATTCAGACCGGGTACTCGTGGTTTCGAAAATTTAAATCGAAACGGATCTCCCTGTTTTGCAAGTTTGTCGATATGAGGTCCGCCAGGGTATGGAAGCCCCATTACCTTTGCACATTTGTCGAAAGCTTCACCTGCTGCATCGTCAATAGTCTGCCCTATAATTTCCATATCAAGATAATCGCTGACAAGTATAATCTGCGAATTTCCGCCCGATACCAAAAGGCACAGAAACGGGAATTTTGGCGGATTATATATTCCCTCTTTTTCTTTTATGAATAAGGATAGAACATGTCCCTGCAGATGATTTACTTCAATAAGCGGAATTCCCGATGCTAATGCAAAACCTTTGGCAAATGAAATGCCCACCAGCAAGGAACCCGGCAATCCGGGACCTCGGGTGAAAGCAACCGCATCAATATCTTTTTTTGAAATTTCGGCTCGTGAAATGGCAAGGTCAACCACCGGAATAATATTTTGCTGATGTGCACGCGAAGCAAGTTCAGGTACAACACCGCCATACTCTTCGTGTACTTTTTGTCCGGCAATTACGTTTGATAAAATAACATTGTCTTTTATTATTGCTGCGGATGTGTCATCACATGAAGATTCAATGCCCAATATTATGATGCTGGCATTTTTTTTGTCTGTAACATCCCGGTTGTTCATTTTTTTATTTAATTATAAAAGCTTACCTGAAACAGTTGTTTTTTTTTAAGTTTATTAAACGTTGCCGGTTAATAAAACAGTTGTGTTTTTCTTAATTTGTTTCGGGAAAAGGCTAAGTTCGTAACAATTTTAAAAAAGCAAAATTATTAAAAAAGGCTGGAAAATAATAATTGTAATTTTTGTGTTTTTCATCGGGTTTATCGGTGGAGCATATTTGGCACTGCAAAGCAGCAGTGTTCAGACTTTTCTTACCCAGCGTCTTGCCGGACGACTTTCTGAAATGACCGGTACGAAAATAACTGTTGGTAAGGTGAATATAGCCTTTTTTAAGAAAGTTTTAATAAAAGATATACTGGTTGAAGATTCGCAGGCTGATACCCTTATGTTTGTTAAGTCGGTTTTTGCTAAAATAGATACTCTCAGTTTTAGAAAACAAAAAGTGGCAATTGGGAGTCTTGAAATAAATGAAACTTCCTTTTTTGCTTCCCGGGATTCGCTCAACCGGTTTAATTTCAGTGATATTATTGATAAATTTAAGGAGAGAGAAAAAAAACCTGAGCCGGTTTCAACACAGAAAGAGTGGAAAATAAGCTGTAATACTTTTAACTTTTCAGGTTCGGAAATATTTTTTGATGACAGTTTTGGTAAAGATCCCCAAAGTGTGAAAATTAAAAATTTCGGGTTTGTTGTAAATGACTTTTTCCTGCAAAACGATTCTGTACGACTGATATTGGAGCAGTTTACACTAAATGACGGAAAAGATTTTAAAATAGATGAATTTAGTTCTGAGTTTAATTTTGCAGGAAACAGAATCAAAGTTAATGAGTTGAATCTGAAAACTCTTTATTCGTCAGTTGAAGGCAGCAGTCTGCTGGTTAACCTGCCCGATTCTTCCGACAATTTTTTTGAAGATGTGAGATTTGATTTTAATTTTTCACATTGCCGTGTCAGTCTGTTTGATCTGGCACTATTGCTGCCCGATTTGAAAGGGATGAATCAGATTATTGATTGTTCGGGTCAAATTTCGGGAACAGTTAATGATTTGAGGGGAAAAAACATTGAATTGTCAACCGGTAAAAATACATATGTACTTATGGATTTTTACCTGAATGATATTACCAATTCTGAAACGATGTATCTTTTTCTTGATTTGAAACAGTCACAAACAACTTTTAGCGAGCTTAGTAAAATCAGGCTTCCCGACAAAGGAAAAAAGGGCTATCTGAGTTTTCCAAAGGATTTGTATGAAGCCGGTCTGGTTTCGTATCAGGGAAACTTTAGTGGTTTTTTAACAGATTTTGTCGCATATGGAACTCTTAACAGTGAAATGGGAATAATAACCACCGACCTTTCTGTTAAGCCACGCCACCGGAGAAGTGTAAGTTACAGGGGAAAGGTGGAAACCGATGATTTCAGGCTTGGTGATTTTATTAAAAACGAACATCTGGGAAATATCTCTCTCAGCAGCACGGTTGACGGTGCTTATCATTATTCGGCACGTTCGGCTTCAGGGAAGTTTGAAGGTACGGTTTCAAAAGTTGAGATAAACAGTTATGTGTATGAGAATATACGTCTTGACGGTATTTTAGACAGTAAAATGTTTGACGGACTGGTGGTTATGAACGATTCAAACCTGCAGTTTGATTTTCTGGGCAAAGTGGATTTTAATCCCGAAATACCAGTTTTTAATTTCAGACTTGACTTAAAAAAGGCTCTTTTGGATAATCTTAATCTGATAACAAAATATCCTGAATCAGAGTTGTCTTTTTTGATGAATGCAAATTTTTCAGGAAACAGAATCGATAATCTGGCAGGAATGATTAAAGCTGAAAACGGCGAATATAAAAACCTGAACGGCAAACTTGATTTTGGAGGTATAGAACTAAAATCCATTGCCAGCGGATTAAATAATTATCTTACATTTTCTTCCGAGTTTTTCGATTTGGAAATTAATGGCAGTTTTTATGCACAAAGCATTAGTGATGCCCTTGAAAAGAGTATGTACAAATATATTCCGATTGTTGGTTATAATCCCCAGCAGCATGCAAAAGCCAATAAATTCGGATTTCAGATTGATGTAAAAAGCCTTGATAACCTTACCGAAGTGTTTTTGCCGAAAATAAAAATTGAAACGCCGTTTTTATTATACGGTCAGATGGATTCTGATAATTCGGTTTTTGAACTCAAGGGAAGTATTCCCGGTTTTCAGACTAAAAATATAATGTTTCGAAATATTTTCATCGGTAATAATCCGCGTGATGAAATGTATGTTTCACGCTTCAGGTTTGGTGAAATACTTTTAAAAAACGGAATGAAGGTGGACAACCTTACCATAAATTCTGAAATTGCTGAAAATATTGTTGTAAATCAGGTAACCTGGGGCGAAGAGGGCAGGCAGAATTACAGCGGGCATTTGCTGTCGCGTATGATTATCAATAAAGATGATGAAAAGGGAATTTTTGCCGATATTGAGGGATTTCCGTCACAAATATTTTTGGGAGACTCGCTTTTACAGATAAATCCGTTTATTGTAAATATTGACAGTTCCCGTATCAAGATTAACAATTTTAAATTGCTGGGAAGCGGTCAGCAAATTGTGCTCGATGGTGAAATTGCCAAAAATGATTCGGCCAGAATGATGATTCTTTTTGATAATATAAAACTTGGATTATTGGGGCCGTATGCTGAGAGGGAAATTCCTGTTAAAGGAGTGCTGAATGGAATGGCAGACATTACTGACTTCTACGGAGAGCGTTTGCTGAACTCTGATATTGCTATTGAAGGTTTTTCATTCAGGGAACAAAATATTGGTCATTTATCACTTGTAAATGGATGGGATAATGAAGAAAAGGAATTGAAGTCTGAACTTAAGATAATTAACAATAACAGACAAAATCTTTTAGCTGCCGGAAGCTATAATCCGCAAACGGGAGATATGAAGTATGATGCTGTATTTGATCAGGTTCCGCTTGTGGTTCTGGAAACAGTAATCAGAAACAACCTTTCAAATTTTCATGGTAACGGTACCGGAAAAATGAAAATACACGGAAACCCCGAGAAGATAAAGATGGATGGTGCAATATATGGATTGAATGCCGGACTTACCGTTGATTTTACTCAGGTTAGCTATAATTTTTCAGATTCGGTTTATTTTAAAACCGACACTATTCTTTTCGACCGCATTTCGATTCATGACCTTGCAGGAAACAGAGGAACATTTGAAGGTACCATCGTGCATAATAATTTTAAGGATATGCGCTACAATCTTTCTGTCAAATCTCCAAGGCTGATTGCCATGAATACATCAGCAAGGCATAATTCCAGATTTTTTGGCCAGGTAATTACCAATGGCAGTTTTCATATTTCCGGTATGGAAAGAAATGTTAAGCTGTCGGGGGCGGGTACCACCCTTTTGGGAACGAACGTGAATATTTCGCTGGAAGATGAGAGCGAATTGCAAAGATTTGATTTTATTCAGTTTGTTTCAACGGAAGATACCGTTAAACAAAAATTTTTGTTTCCCAAAAAGGATGACGGTAACTTTAGCCTTGACCTTACCGTAAATGCAACACCCGAAGCGCGTGCACAGCTTATATACAATGCACAAATAGGTGATGTTATCCGTGCACAGGGCGAAGGCTTACTCCGGTTCGGAATTAATAAAGATGGTGATATTACCTTGTCAGGCACTTATGAGGTGGAACGCGGTGATTATTTGTTTACACTTCAAAACGTAATAAACAAGCGATTTTCAATTGAACAGGGAGGTTCAATAACCTGGTCGGGCGACCCCTACAATGCAATTATTGATTTAAAGGCGGTTTATAAGCTTAAAGCCTCACTCTATGACCTGCTGGTTGATACTTATGCCAATATTTATCAGAGCCAGCGAATTCCTGTGGAATGTAAAATTATTCTGAATGAGGAACTTTCAAATCCGAATATTGATTTTGCAATTGATTTTCCATCGGTTGAAGACAGACTTACCGAAGTGGTGAAACAACATTTCAGTACTTCCGAAGAGATGAATAAACAGATTCTTTCACTGGTTGTGCTTGGAAAATTTTATACTCCTGAATATTTGCGCGGAACTTATGAGGCACAAAATCCAAATCTGATAGGTACCACTGCCAGTGAACTGTTTTCTAATCAGCTCAGTAACTGGTTGTCGCAAATCAGCAACAATGTGGATATTGGCCTGAATTATCGTCCCGGAAGCCAGATTACCAACGATGAAATTGAACTGGCACTAAGCACTCAGATGTTTAACGACCGCGTAACCATAAACGGTAATATCGGGAATAACGTTAATCCGTATTCCACCAATAACAGCCAGTTGGTTGGTGATTTTGACATTAATGTAAAACTTATCCCAAACGGAAAAATTCGTTTTAAGGCATACAACCGTTCAAATAACAATCTGGTGTATGAAACGGCACCTTATACACAGGGTGTTGGTTTTACCTTTACTGAAGATTTTAATACTTTCAATGATTTGCTTGCTAAAATGAAAGCAATTTTCGGAAAGAAAGAGAAAAATTAAAACTTATATTAGCCGCTAAAAATCAGTTTTTTATGGATTTTAAAGGAAAAAATATCTGGATAACCGGTGCTTCATCCGGTATTGGTGAGGCACTTGCCCTTGAAATTTCAAAAGAAAAATCACATTTGATTCTTTCAGGCAGAAATGAAGCAGCTTTAAATAAAGTGGCTGAAAAATGTCAGAAAAACGGAAGTACAACCCGGATAATAACTTTTGATCTGGCAAATGAACAGGAAGTGTTAAATGCTGCAAACAAGATACTTGAGGGGAAAATACAAATTGATGCATTGTATCATATAGGCGGTATCAGTCAGCGTTCCTTTGTAACTGAAACACCGGTTGAAGTTGACAGGAAAATTTTTGAAGTCAACTTTTTCGGAACTGTTGCATTAACCAAAGCCGTTTTGCCATGGATGATTGAAAACGGTGGCGGGCATATCGCATTTACTTCCAGTATTGTCGGAAAGTTCGGATTTCCGTACCGTTCTGCTTATTCAGCGTCCAAACATGCGCTTCATGGTTTTTTTGAGAGCCTTATGGCTGAGAATAAGGCAAATAATATTCGGGTTTCTGCCATTATTCCCGGGCGAATTAAAACAAATGTTTCAATAAATGCCCTGAACAAAAGCGGTGAACCTCACGGACAGATGGATGAGGGACAGGATAAAGGCAAAACTGCCGAATGGGCTGCACGTAAAATTTGCCGCAAGCTTAAAAAAGAGCAGAAAGAAATACTTGCCGGCGGCTTTGATTTACTGATGGTTTATATCAGAAGGTTTTTACCGCCGCTATATTATTATATGGCTTCCAAAGTCAAACCATTGTGATGTTATTTTTCCGGCTGTTAAAACAGATAGTTCAGCCCGATATATAAACCTGAATCCCCGTCGCGTTTATCGGCGGCCATTCCGTAATCAACAGCAATAACAAAGTTCTGATTCATCACAATGCGCAGTCCAGCACCGTATGAAACATGCATTTTTTCGGCATTGTTTTCAAAAAAATCCTTCTCATTTATTTCAGCTGAACTTAAAAAGTTTTTACTGAAATCAATCTTTTTTGTTACCTGCCCGAAATCTGCAAATCCGTTAAGTCCCAGATAAAAATTGTTGTTGATAAATCTGAATCTCGCAAACTTCCAGCGTGCTTCTATGTTGCCGTAAAAGAATCCGTCGCCTACAATTCTGTTCCTGCGAATGCCTCTGAGTGATTTTGCTCCGCCGAGTCCTTCGGATGTGGCACCCTTGAGTTCAGAAACGATTACCTGTGTCTGGTAGTAGAAAGGTGTGTGTCCTGCAATGGTGGTTTGATATGCCAGTCTGTAAGCCAGCGAAA
>CAZXTX010000123.1:0-8487 GCA_964643695.1 uncultured Mariniphaga sp.
CTGAAGCAGTCGAAAAAGGGCAAGCTGCCTGTGGTGGACGGGGAATTTCGTCTGGAAGTAAGAGTATTGACCAAAGAAGATATTATTGAAATTATCAGATATATTATTCAGCTGGTAAATTCAAAAATTGATGTTGATGATATTGACCATTTGAGCAACCGCCGTGTTCGTACGGTTGGTGAGCAAATGTTTAACCAGTTTGGAATAGGTCTTGCACGAATGGCCAGAACAATTCGTGAAAGGATGAATGTTCGAGACAATGAGGTGTTTACTCCTATTGATCTGATAAATGCAAAAACTCTTTCATCGGTAATTAATTCTTTCTTTGGCACCAATGCCTTGTCGCAGTTTATGGACCAAACCAATCCGCTGGCCGAAATGACTCATAAACGCCGTATGTCGGCACTCGGGCCGGGTGGCTTGTCAAGGGAAAGAGCAGGTTTTGAGGTTCGCGACGTGCACTATACACACTACGGACGGCTGTGTCCTATTGAAACTCCGGAAGGCCCGAATATCGGACTCATTTCTTCTCTTTGTGTTTTTGCAAAGATAAATGATCTAGGTTTTATTGCTACTCCATACCGTAAAGTGGAAAACGGAAGAGTTGACCTTTCTGATGAGGGAACGGTTTATTTAACTGCCGAGGAAGAAGAGGACAGGGTTATTGCTCAGGCTAATGCGTTAATTGATGCTGATGGTTATTTTATTAATCAGAAGGTAAAATCAAGGCATGATGGTGACTATCCTTTGGTTGACAAAGAGGAAGTTGAGTTGATGGACGTTGGCCCTAACCAGATTGCTTCGGTTGCCGCTTCATTGATTACGTTTTTGGAGCATGACGATGCCAACCGTGCACTTATGGGTGCAAATATGATGCGTCAGGCAGTTCCGCTTTTGCGTCCTGAGGCTCCTATTGTTGGAACCGGACTTGAAGCCAGAGCAGCTGCCGATTCAAAAATTCTGATTCAGTCAGAAGCCGACGGAGTAGTGGAATATGTTGATGCCACACAGATTATTGTTCGCTATGATTCAACCGACAATGACCGTTTTGTAAGTTTCGATCCTGAAGTGGTTACTTATAATCTTCCGAAATTTATAAAAACAAATCAGGGAACCATTGTTGATTTGAAACCTATTGTTAAAAAGGGTCAGCGAATTGCAAAAGGTGAAATTCTTACTGAAGGTTATGCAACAGAAAATGGTGAGCTTGCTCTCGGGCGTAATCTTATGGTTGCGTTTATGCCATGGCAGGGATATAACTATGAAGATGCCATTGTAGTATCAGACAGAATTGTAAGAGATGATGTTTTTACCTCGGTTCATGTTGATGAATATATACTTGAGGTGCGGGATACCAAACGGGGGCTTGAAGAGTTTACTTCCGATATACCCAATGTAAGTGAAGAGGCTACAAAAAATCTTGATGAAAACGGGCTTATCCGTATAGGTGCTGATGTAAAACCGGGTGATATTCTTATTGGAAAGATTACACCTAAGGGAGAATCAGATCCGTCACCCGAAGAAAAACTGCTTCGTGCAATATTTGGTGACAAGGCAGGAGATGTTAAGGATGCATCCTTAAAGGCTTCGCCTTCACTCTCCGGTATCGTAATTGACAAAAAGCTTTTCTCCAGAATTGCTAAAGACAAAAAGGGCAAAACAACTACAAAAACATTACTTGATCAGATAGATGAAAATTTTGATCGTGAAATATCTGTATTGAAAGGCCGTCTTGAAGATAAACTATTTACTCTTGTAGGAGGAAAAACTTCACAGGGAGTAAAAGATTATTATGGTACTGAAGTTGTTCAAAAAGGCTTGAAGTTTACTTTAAAACAGCTTCAGGAAATAGATTACCTGTCTGTCAATCCGTCAAAATGGACCACTGACAAAGAAAAGAATGAGCTTGTGTTCAGGGTAGTCAACAACTACATAATGAAATATAAGGAGGCTGAGGCTTTTGCACGCCGCGAGCGTTATAATGTCACCATTGGTGATGAGCTGCCTGCAGGAATTATTCAGCTTGCAAAAATATTTGTTGCCAAAAAGCGTAAATTGCAGATTGGTGATAAAATGGCAGGCCGCCACGGAAACAAAGGTATTGTTTCGCGCGTGGTTCGCCAGGAAGATATGCCTTTCCTTGCTGACGGAACACCGGTTGACATTGTTCTCAATCCGCTGGGTGTACCTTCACGAATGAATATGGGACAGATTTACGAAACTGTTCTCGGATGGGCAGGAAAAGAATTGGGCGTGAAATTCGCAACTCCAATTTTTGACGGAGCAACTCTTGAAGATATAACCGAATATACTGAAAAGGCAGGTTTGCCGAGTTTTGGCAAAACTGTTTTGTATGACGGTGAAACCGGAGAACCTTTTGACCAGAAGGCCACTGTAGGAATAATTTATATGATGAAATTAGGGCATATGGTTGAAGATAAGATGCATGCCCGCTCAATTGGACCTTACTCGCTTATTACTCAGCAGCCTCTGGGAGGTAAAGCTCAGTTTGGCGGACAGAGGTTTGGAGAGATGGAGGTTTGGGCTCTTGAAGCATTTGGAGCTTCTCATATTCTGCAGGAAATTCTTACTGTTAAATCAGACGATGTAATGGGAAGAGCAAAAGCATATGAAGCCATTGTTAAGGGTGAGCCTATGCCACAGTCCGGAATTCCGGAGTCGCTAAATGTTTTACTGCATGAACTAAGGGGGTTAGGCCTTAGCATCAGAATGGAATAATTTTCATTCTTCAGTATTTTTGGTTCTGTTTTAATGATTATTAATTTAGATTATGGCATTCAGAAAAGATAATAAAACAAAAAGTGGTTTTTCGAAAATTTCTATCAGTCTCTCTTCCCCTGAGGAAATACTGGAGAGGTCTTTTGGTGAAGTTTTGAAACCCGAAACTATAAACTACAGAACTTATAAACCAGAACGGGACGGCTTATTTTGTGAACGGATATTTGGTCCTGTTAAAGACTACGAATGTCATTGCGGCAAATATAAACGTATTCGTTACAAAGGAATAGTTTGTGACCGCTGCGGAGTGGAAGTAACAGAAAAGAAAGTGCGCCGCGAACGTATGGGGCATATTGCACTTGTAGTTCCGGTTGCTCATATCTGGTATTTTCGTTCACTGCCCAATAAAATTGGTTATTTACTGGGTTTACCAACAAAAAAGCTCGATTCCATAATATATTATGAGCGTTATGTTGTAATTAATCCGGGTGTTAAAGAAGCTGACGGGATTAATGAACTTGATTTTCTGACAGAGGAAGAATATCTTGATATTCTGGAAACATTGCCTAAGGATAATCAGTTTCTTGATGATGAAGATCCCAATAAGTTTATAGCCAAGATGGGAGCTGAGGCGTTGTATGATATTCTCAGCCGGCAGGATTTGGACGACATGTCATTTAATTTAAGACACAAGGCCAATACCGAAACTTCGCAGCAAAGAAAAAATGAGGCGCTGAAACGTTTGCAGGTGGTTGAGGCATTCAGGGCAAGTAAAAACTTAAACAGGCCCGAATGGATGATAGTTAAGGTGGTGCCTGTTATTCCGCCAGATTTAAGACCTCTTGTTCCTCTTGACGGAGGAAGATTTGCAACATCCGATTTGAATGATTTGTACAGAAGGGTGATAATCAGAAACAACAGGCTGAAAAGACTTATAGAGATTAAAGCTCCTGAAGTGATTCTGCGAAATGAAAAAAGAATGCTGCAGGAAGCCGTTGACTCACTTTTTGATAATTCAAGAAAATCGAATGCAGTAAAGACTGAAAGTAACCGTGCATTAAAGTCACTTTCAGACAGCCTGAAAGGAAAGCAGGGACGTTTTCGCCAGAATTTGCTCGGAAAAAGGGTTGATTATTCTGCCCGCTCGGTTATCGTGGTAGGCCCGAAACTTAAGATTCACGAATGTGGCTTGCCCAAAGATATGGCTGCTGAACTTTATAAACCTTTTGTAATCAGAAAACTTATTGAGCGCGGGATTGTAAAAACTGTCAAGTCAGCCAAAAAGATTGTTGACAGGAAAGACCCTGTTGTATGGGAAATTCTTGAAAATGTTTTAAAAGGGCATCCGGTATTGTTAAACCGTGCACCTACGCTGCACAGATTGTCAATTCAGGCATTTCAGCCGGTATTGATTGAAGGCCGGGCAATTCAGCTTCATCCTTTGGTTTGTACAGGGTTTAATGCCGACTTTGACGGTGACCAGATGGCAGTGCATCTTCCACTTGGAAATGCAGCAATTCTTGAAGCTCAGCTGTTGATGCTTGCATCGCATAATCTTCTTAACCCGGCCAATGGGGCACCAATTCAGGTTCCATCGCAGGATATGGTTCTTGGTTTATATTATATGACCAACCATCGTGTGGGGGCAAAAGGAGAAGGGATGACATTTTATTCTCCTGAAGAGGTTATTATAGCTCATAATGAAAGAGTTGTTGATTTACATACTGTTGTAAAGGTGAAGGTTGAAGATGTGGATGAAGACGGTAAATATTTTAACCATATAATTGAAACAACCGTTGGCAGAGTGCTGTTTAACGAATATGTTCCGAGAGAAGTGGGATATATCAACCAGTTGCTTACAAAAAGATCACTTCGTTCAATTATTTCTGAGGTTTTCAAAAAATGCGGAAATGCAGAAACAGTTACTTTCCTTGATGCAATAAAAGATCTGGGATATCGTATGGCATACCGTGGTGGTTTGTCGTTTAATGTTGATGATGTTGTTATTCCGGAGGATAAGGAAAGTATTGTTGAAACAAGTTACGAAGAAGTTGAGGAAGTAATTTCCAACTATAATATGGGCTTTATTACCAATAATGAGAGATACAATCAGGTAATTGATATCTGGACTCATGCCAATTCAAAGCTCACACATTCGGTTATGAAGACTATTAGTGCCGACAAGCAGGGATTTAATTCAATATATATGATGCTTGATTCGGGTGCACGAGGTTCAAAAGAGCAGATTCGTCAGCTTTGCGGAATGAGGGGACTTATGGCCAAGCCGCAGAAAGCAGGTTCAACAAGCTCTCAGATTATTGAAAACCCGATTCTTGCCAACTTTAAGGAAGGTTTGTCGGTACTTGAATATTTTATTTCGACACACGGAGCCCGCAAGGGGCTGGCCGATACTGCACTTAAAACGGCAGACGCAGGATACCTGACACGTCGTCTGGTAGATGTTTCACAAGATGTAATTATATCAGAAGAAGACTGCGGAACACTCAGAGGATTGGTTGCAACAGCTGTTAAAAACAACGAGGAGGTTGTTGCTTCCCTGTCTGAACGTATTGTAGGAAGGACTTCGGTACATGATATTTATCATCCGTTAAATGGTAATCTGATAATAAAGTCAGGCGATCTTATTACTGAAGAAATTGCTGAAGAAATTGATGAGTCACCTATTGAAAGTGTTGAGATTCGTTCGGTTTTAACCTGTGAATCAAATGTGGGGGTTTGTGCAAAATGTTATGGACGAAACCTTGCATCCGGTTATATGGTTCAAAAAGGAGAGGCAGTTGGTGTAATTGCCGCACAATCAATTGGTGAACCCGGAACACAGCTGACACTCCGCACATTCCACGTGGGAGGTATTGCAGGAAATATTTCAGCTCAGTCGATGGTGGAAGCCCGTTATGACGGATATGTGGAAATTGAAGAACTCAGGACTGTCGAGCATAAAAATGATGACGGTAAAGTTGTTGATATTGTCGTAAGCCGTTTAGCTGAACTTAAAATATTTGACAAGAATACACAAATTCCTCTCTCTTCACATCCAATACCTTATGGCTCAAAGCTGTATGTAAGGAATGGTGAGGAAATCAGGAAAGGAAAACTAATTTGTGAATGGGACCCGTTTAACGGTGTGATTATTACTGAATTTGACGGAAAAATTGATTTTGAAAATCTTATTGACGGGATTACATATCGTGAAGAGTCTGATGAACAAACAGGTTACAGCGAAAAAGTAATTATTGAAACCCGCGATAAGACCAAGAATCCCACTTTAAGGATAATCGATAAAAATGGCGAAATGATTCGCTCATATAACCTGCCGGTGGGAGGACATATTTCTGTTAGTCAGAATCAGTCTGTTACAGCAGGAACCGTTTTGGTTAAAATACCAAGGTCTGCCGGAAAAGCAGGTGACATTACCGGTGGTTTACCCCGTGTTACTGAATTGTTTGAGGCCAGAAATCCATCCAATCCGGCTGTGGTTTCTGAAATTGACGGTGAAGTTTCGCTGGGCAAAATAAAACGTGGTAACCGCGAAATAATTATTACAACAAAAACCGGTGATGTTAAGAAATATCTTGTACCGCTCTCAAAGCAAATACTGGTACAGGAAAATGATTACATCAGGGCGGGAACATCACTTTCAGACGGAGCTATTACGCCTGCTGATATTCTTGCAATTAAAGGGCCTACTGCTGTTCAGGAGTATATTTTGAATGAGGTGCAGGATGTTTACCGTATGCAGGGTGTTAAAATTAATGACAAACATTTTGAAGTCATTATCCGGCAGATGATGCGTAAAGTGGAAATTGAAGACCCGGGTGATACACGTTTCCTTGAAAAACAGATTGCTGACAAGGGTGAATTCATTTCGGAAAATGACTGGATATGGAATAAAAAAGTTGTTAATGACCCGGGAGATGCCGAAGGACTGAAAGCCGGACAAATAATTTCTGCACGAAGGCTGAGAGATGAAAATTCACAGCTGAAAAGAAAAGACAAGAAACTTGTTGATGCCAGAGATGCAATTCCCGCAACTTCAAGTCAGATTTTGCAGGGCATCACACGTGCGGCACTTCAGACCAGAAGCTGGTTGTCAGCCGCATCTTTCCAGGAAACAACAAAAGTTCTTAATGAAGCTGCAATAAATGGAAAAACCGATTATCTCGACGGATTGAAGGAAAATGTTATCTGCGGTCATCTGATACCGGCAGGAACAGGACTTAAAGAGTATAAAAATCTGATAGTTGGTTCTAAGGAAGAATATGACAAGTTATTAGACATGAGAAAATAAAGGCCATGAATGATAAAAAACAACAACAGCAACAGCTTAATATTGAACTGAGTGAAGAAGTTGCCCAGGGAATTTATTCCAATCTGGCTGTAATAACACATTCAAGTTCAGAATTTATTATCGATTTTGTACGCATTATGCCCGGAATTCCAAAGGCAAATGTTAAATCGCGTGTAATTCTTACACCGGAACATACAAAGCGGCTGCTGCTTGCTTTACAAGATAATATTAAAAAGTATGAAGCTGTTCATGGCCAGATTAAAAGTATTAAATCCGGTCAGGGGCCGGGTCTGCCTCCTATGAGTTTTGGCGGGCCAACGGCGCAGGCTTAGGTTTAGAATATTAAAAAAGGGTTCAATAAGAACCCTTTTTTAATGCTTTTGACTTGGAAAACCGGAATCATTCTTTTAAAAAGTTATACGAATTGTATTTGCTGCCATAAAATTTGTGATATACAAAGCCTGAGTTATCAGCCAGTTTTTTTATTGGTATTTGACTCCGGTCAGTTTTTCTGAAATTTTCCAAAGTTTTTTTGCCTGTTCTGTGTTGTGAGAAACTGAATTTGATCTGACTTTTACAGGTTTCCCCCTTAATTGAAAAAGTCCTGAAGGTCCATAAAACTCACCTCCCCCGGCATCAGTATCTGTTGATGCCCGGATACTTGGAAGTGCACCGTTTTCAGAATTATGGATAAGTTTAAAAAACAGAGGTTTAACAAATCTGAAATACCATTTTTCCTCCATATATCTGAACAGACTGGTTTGTGAAATTCCCGGATGGGCTGCCAATGAAACAGAGTCGTAACCATTAGATTCAAAAAATCGCTGCAGTTCGTATGTAAAAAGCAGGTTGGCCAGTTTTGAACGGGAGTAAGCTTTCATGGGGCGGTATTCTTTGCCGTCTGCGAACAAAAAATTATCAAAATCCATTTTGCCGGCAATGTGGGCAATGCTGCTTACATTAACAACTCTTGATCCGTGCGTATTTTTTAAAGCCGGCAGCAATAGTCCGGTCAGTGCAAAATGCCCCAGATGGTTGGTGCCAATCTGGCTTTCGAAACCATCAACAGTTTTGAAGTAGGGGGTAGTCATTATTCCGGCATTATTCAGCAAAACATCAAGTTTTGAATAGTTTTGCAGGAATTTGTCTGTAAATTGATTAACTGATTTTAAATCAGCCAGGTCAAGAGTGTAAACATCAATTTTTGCTTTCGGGTTCTGTTTTAATATTTCTGATTTTGCCTTTTCTCCATTGTCAGCAGAACGGCTTGTTAATATTACCTGTGCACCTTTTTCTGCAAAAGCTTTTACAGATTGAAAGCCAAGTCCACTGTTCCCTCCGGTTACTATTATAACTTTTCCGCTTAAATCCGGAATATCGGTTACTGTCCAATCTTTTTTCATATTATAACTATGATTTTCACTGGCTCGAAAATTAGC
>CAZXTX010000124.1:0-8485 GCA_964643695.1 uncultured Mariniphaga sp.
CCGGCTTCAATACCTGCCGCCTTAATCTTTTTCACCTTTTCTGCTGTCATTCCGTTAACATTTACAACCATTGATTCAAAACCTTTTTCTACAGCTATTTCAATATCTTTATCCACATCAAAATTGGCATAGCGGTCCCAAAACACGGGAATATCAGGCTCCATCGCCTTTACCTGCGACATATATTCCAGACTTACATCGTTAAAACCCACAATGTGAAGGGCATTTAATTTCCTTATTAATTCTATCGACTCTTCAACAATATCTGCTTTGGGCTGAATTGAAACCCTTACCGATTCCTGTTTCAAAAAAAGTTTGATAACATCCTTTAAAAGAGGTATTTCCTGTTTCGGGCACTCCTGAATAGTTAAATTATTCTCTTTTCTGAAAACTGATGCAACATCAACCATTCTGAGAGTTTCATAATCTGTTTCTGAAATTATTAAATCAGCATCCCCCACTCTGCCGGTACTTTTGTCATGACAAATAACAATTTCACCATCTTTGGTTTTATGAATATCAAGTTCAACCCAGTCAACCTTTAATTCTATTGCACTTTTAAAAGCAACTATTGTGTTTTGAGGGTATGCACCTGAATTTCCCCTGTGGGCTGTAACACCTCTGTGCGGCACCTGCCCGGAATCAGGCAGCTTACTTTCAGTTGAGGCCTGACAATGAACTGCTGAATAATAACCCGAAGCTAAAACAATGACCAGCAAAACCATAACTGTAGCTGAAGTATTAAAAACGTGATTTTTATTCATAAAAAACTAATTTTGGAAACACATAAAAGTATAAAAATAATCAATTAACACTTTTTCTTTATTAAATTAGTGGTTCAATTATGAACTTATGCCATGAAATGTAAAATAACTGAAAATGATATTGTCATAAAAGACTGGGAACATCTGGTAAATGAGGTTTATTATGATTCGTGGAAACCGCAGCTTGGCCGCTACCGGAGCGACTATGCCTTTCGTGGCCTTTCGGATTGTACTTATCAGCTGAAAAATAGTTTTTTAAGAAACTGCGGCAATCACCCTGAACTGGAGTATCACATGCTGAGAAACTTTCGCAAATATGCCCGCAACACTGAACTTAAACTAACAGATTCACAACTGCGTTCGCTGGTTCTGGCACAGCACCACGGACTTGCCACACGCCTGCTCGACTGGACATATTCACCATTTGTGGCAATGCACTTTGCTACTGCCAATACTGACAACTTTGACATTGACGGGGTAATCTGGAAAGTTGATTTTGTTAAAGTCAATCATATGATTCCAGAACCTTTAAACTCGCTGCTTTGCCGCGAAGAATGCAACGCCTTTACCGTTGAAATGCTTGAATCTGAGTTTCTGACACTTCAGAAGTTAGATGAAATTATCGGTGAAGGCCATGTTCTTTTTTTTGAACCACCTTCAATTGACGAAAGAATTGTTAACCAGTTTGCCCTTTTTTCAATAATGACCAGCCCGGTTACAATACTGGATGAATGGCTGGCAAAACACCCTGAAGTTTACCGCCGCATTATAATTCCAGCCAAACTGAAATGGGAAATCCGCGACAAATTAGATCAGGCAAATATTACAGAGCGTGTTCTATTCCCCGGTCTCGACGGACTTGCAAACTGGCTCAGAAGACATTATCAGCCAAAAAACCCGGAAATTTAATAAAACAATGAACGATCCGATTGGACAGGCAATTGCCGATTATTTTAATTTTGGAAATGCACCCGATATTATTGTGCATACAAGCTATACTGAAGGCGAACACCTCTCCCCTTCTTATTTTTTCAGAACAGAAAAAGAGATGCCGGAACTTGAAAAAAAGGCTTTGTTGCTGTGCAGGGGTAAAGTTTTGGATATTGGTGCCGGCGCGGGATGTCATTCACTTGTTCTGCAAAATAAAGGATTTGATGTAACTGCCGTTGAAAAATCGGAACTTGCTGCAAACATTATGAAAAAAAGAGGTGTAAAAAATGTTGTATGTTCCGATATTTTTAGTTTCAAAAAACCGGGGTTTGACACAATCCTTTTGCTGATGAACGGTGCCGGCATTGGCGGAAATTTGGCCGGGCTAACCAAATTACTGAAACATCTGAAAACTCTCTTGAATACCGATGGCCAAATACTTACCGACTCATCTGACATAAGCTATTTGTTTGAAGAAGATGACGGCTCAATATGGATTGATTTAGCCAACGATTCCTATTACGGCGAAATTGAGTATGAAGTTATTTACAAAAACCTGAATGATAAATTCAACTGGCTGTTTACTGATTTTGAAACACTGGCAAAAACTGCTGAAAAATCAGGTATGCGTAGCAATTTAATAATGGAAGGAGATCATTTCGACTATCTTGCAAAGCTTGAAAAAAGCTGATTTCGAAAAATATAAATTACCTCTTTCAATTTTATCATTTCAATATTCTATAAATTAGTATTTTAGAGGTAGAATTTATTCGAATATTTTTGAATAATCACAAAAAATTATAAATTGAACTCGCTTATTGCCAATTTAAAACTGTAATAATGAAAGAAAACAAATTAAATATGCACCGCCGTAACTTTGTACGTGCCATATCATTAGGAACAGCACATCTGCTTTTTTCCAATTCGTTGTATGCATGCAGCGGGCGATTTCCGTTGAACAATCCCGTTCAAAAAGTGAAACTTGGCAATTCGGGAATTGAAACATCGCTTATCGGTTTTGGTACCGGAATACGTGCCGGAAACAGAACATCTTTTTTAACCAGACTGGAAAAACACAAAAGCATTGACCTTCTGCACCATGCTTATGACAAGGGTATCCGTTTTTTTGACTGTGCCGATTCATACGGAACACATGAACTGGTTACCGAGGCAATGAAAGATATGAAACGTGAGGAGCTGACACTTTCAACAAAAATATGGGTAATGAAAGGCGGAATTCCGGAACCTGAAAGGCCGGATGCCGACATTGTGGTGGACAGATTCAGAAAAGAATTTAATACCGATTACCTCGACCTTGTCCAAATTCACTGTATGTATGAGGAAAACTGGACAGATACTCATAAAAGACAAATGGATATTCTGGAAAACCTGAAAGCAAAAGGAATAATCAGAGGACACGGAGTTTCGGTACATTCACTTGATGCGATGAAGGTTGCAGCAAACAGCGACTGGGTTGATGTTATTCATGTTAGGATAAACCCCTATGGCCTTGCAATGGATAAACCTGAGCCTGAAGAAGTTGTTGAAGTAATCAGTCAAATGCACAATTCAGGAAAAGGTATAATCGGCATGAAGCTTTTAGGTGAAGGAAGGCTCAGCGACGACAGTGAAAAAATTGACCACTCACTCAGGTTTGTTCTGGGGCTCGGAACTGTTGACATGATGATTATCGGCTTTCAGGAAAACGAACAGATAGATGATTATCTTCAGCGCACCGAAAAAGCACTGACCCTGCTGCAAGGTTAAACAGTAATTTCAGGCAGTATTTAATTTTGCCTGATCATTTTACCTTCTTTTTCATATTCTTTCTGAATGCCTTTCATAAGGTCTTCTGCCAAAATAGTTTTGGAGCTTTTTTCAAGAGTTCGCAACGCGGCAAACTGAATCACATTTATAATATTGGCACCGGTTAAATGGTATGTGCGGGCAATTTCCTCAATATTTACTTTTTTATCAATTTTTGCAACCTGCGGAAGGTAGTTCTTCCATAATTTCAGCCGTTCGGCAGCATCCGGATTGTCAAATTCAATAATGGAATTAAATCTTCGTGTAAAAGAAGAATCTATATTTGATTTCATATTTGAAGCCAGAATAACCAGTCCTGCATGAGATTCAATTCGCTGAAGCAGATACGAAACTTCCTGATTTGCATATTTGTCATGTGCATCACGTACATTGGTGCGTTTCCCGAAAACTGAGTCTGCCTCATCAAAAAACAAAATCCACTCTTTGTTGGCAGCTTTGTCAAAAAGTCCGGAAAGATTTTTTTCAGTTTCTCCGATATATTTTGAAACGACCATTGAAAGGTCAATACGAAACACATCCCGGCCGGTATATTTACCAAGCAAACAGGCTGTCATTGTTTTTCCTGTTCCGGGCGGCCCGTGAAAAAGCACTCTGAAACCGGGTTTTATTTTTCCGTGCATTTTCCAGCCAACTAACAATTCATCATTAAATTTCAGCCAGGTCTCTATCTCCTTAATTCCCGTCATGGTTTTGTCATTCAAAATAAGGTCGTCCCACTCCAGCTCAGTGGTTATACGTTCTGCAGGGAAATCGCTGCTCAGGCGAGGCCTTGATATTTTACCGCTTGTAAACAAATCTGCATAATCATCGTCAATAATAAGCTTTCCGCTCATTTTTGGCTCACCGGAAGCTGTAGGTTCAATATGTAAAATATTTTTTTTGGCAAACAGATGCTCGTCATCAAAATATTGAAGAATTTCCATTCTTTTCTCAAGGTCGTTTCCGGCCAAAACAAAAAGTACTGTTTCACCCGTTGGCAAAATACCACGATGATTTTTCCCCTTAACTCCGCCAAACTCAGGAAAATCACCGCCATTGGGAAGATACATTGAAATTACCGACTGAAAAAAACCGGGGTACAAATGTGGTATCAAAGCCAATAAAAGAATAACTGTTTCAGATGTGGAAAGATTGTTCTGAATGATAAAACTATTCAGCTCCGACTCTGATTCTGCTTTATATTCCGGCAAAAGAGTAATATTCCCGCGAATTTCGCTTTCGAGCCGGGCATTTATCACATTTTTGAGAAAATTTATAGCTTCACTGTTACTCATTCAAGGTAAGGTTAAGAATATGATTTACAATTGCTTTTTTCCTGTTCTAATAAAATTAAATCTTTTTCCAACTGGTTTTTATAATAAACGTTACTACTGTGATTTTCAACAATCTCTTTCCATATTTTCACTGAATATGCATATTTTTTTTGAAATCTGAATAACGTTGCCAGGCTTTTTAATGCCATCAGCGAACGGGGATTGATTTCGAGGCATTTCATATAAAATATTTCAGCCTTTTCGGGAATATTCTTATTGGCATAAACATGCCCCAGATTGAGAAAATAGTTTTCATTCTCCTTAAAACCAATAGCTTTTATAAAAAGCTTTTCAGCTTCATCATATTTTTTTTCCTGAAGCAGTACCAGCCCCAGATTATTCAGGGCTGTGGTATATTCCGGGTATATTTTCAGAGCTTCACGGTATCTGATTTCAGCCTCACTGAATTGTCCGTTTAAAAACAATCTTACACCTTCATTATTTAATATTTCAGCCTGATTTTCCATTATTCACAATTTAATCAAAAATTCTGTTCTTAATACTGCGGGCAAGGTCTATAGCCATATTAACAACATCAATATCAGGATAAATTACCTGAATATCATCAAATGACATATCAAAAGGTTCTTCTTCACTGTAATGAACCGGAAAAATAATTCCAAACTGAATATCAGGCCCCCAGTTGAATGAAGCAAGATTGTATCTCCATGTTTTTGATAATGAGAACAGCCACAAATCAAGGCTTGCGCGTGCAAAAGCATTTATATCAAAAGAAAACTTAGGATTTACCGTTATCCGGCCTTCAGCATCCAGAACAAGCCCGGTTGCGGGGCTCCAGTTAACATCAACTTCTGCTGCGGCCTCTCCATCAAGGCCAAGTGTTCCGGCAAGCTCAATTCCGCCGCTTAAACTTGCAATGGCTATACTGACACCAAGCCCAATGTCGCCGTGAAAAGTAAGTCCGGCATCGGCAGGAATGACAAACAATCCGTGACCGGCAATCGTTGTATCTTCTTCCCTGTCGGGATTGTAAGTAACTTCAGCATATAAATCTCTTAACTGTCCGGGCCCAAAACCGGCAGAAAAATCTAGGCCACCGGTTATTCGGGCTACAATACCAATACTGCGTGGTCCAAGCGGAATGGCAAATATTGGGATTTCAAGAGTTGGTGGACTGAAGAGAGTTCTGTCAATAGATTTCCGGTTAAAAACATCAACCGCCGATGGCAATCCGATTCTTCCCGTAATTTCAATTTCACCGTTTGGCAAAAATCTGACACCGGCTGTTGCCTGTAACCACGGAGTAAGTCTGAGGGTTAAACTTCCGCCGCCATATACCCTCATTGTTCCATCGGGCTCCCCTGCCGGTTGTCCGTCTTCGCCAACAGGCCGGTTGGTTGCACCAACACTCACAGTCCCCGACAACATGCCACGTGCATATGCCGCACTTCCTTCAATGGTTAAAGCACCGTCATCATAAGTAACAGTTAAACTGGAATTAATTCCGGGAATATCAGGCTGCGCTGTCCCGATTACTCTTACTTTATATCCTTCATCACCGGTTTTGGAAACATTTGCCGAAACAGAACCTCCCCTGATACCGGGAATATCATTTCTTAATTGAAACTCACCTCCGATTGAAAAGCCTTCATCATTATAAGAAGCCTCCATCGTTCCCTGCTGAATACCGGGAATATCAAGTTCAGCATCACCCGAAGCTGTAAAACTGTTTTCACTGTATTCTGCAGTGATAGTTGCGTTCTTTACACCGCGTATTTTCCCTTGTGGTATGCCGATGGTACCGCCAATTGTCCATTCATTATCTTTATATTCTGCTCTGATCTGAGCAGGGTCAAACAACTCAGAATCAAAATTAAAAACGCCTTCCAGTTCAAATCCTCCGGAAGTGGAAGCCGCGGCACCGATGTGTCCCTCGCCCACGTTATTGATTCCGAAATCGACACGGCCTTCGATGCCAAGCCCATCCGTAATAGAAAAAAACAGAGTGAGGCTCGATTCCCTGACTTCAAAAGGTGCAGGAAAATTAAAGTCCCCCAAACTAAACATTTTACTCACCCGAATATCTCCATTGCTGATCATCAAATCCAGGCTGCAATCTTCAATTAATCCTAACGTCGGATTTACTTTGCCGACGATTGTTATTCCGTTAGCTTCGTCAAAACGGAAAGAATTAAATTCCACGGGGCTGAATTTCTTAATACCGAATCTTTCCAGAGCATATTGCTGCAAAAAGAATTTATCCACTTCAAGGTATCCGGCAAACTGGGCGCCCGGGAAACGATTTATCGTAAGCGTATCAGAAGCTACCGTTTCAGCTACCGGATTATTTTTCAATTCAATCTGAAATGTACCCAAAGTAGGCATTTGCTCACTTCCGTCAGCTGTATTAAAACTTTTTGTTGTTATAACCCAGGGATTTAACCAAAGCCTTTCATCGCGTATTACACTTTCATTATTGTTGAATCTTTTACCAACTCCTCCTGCTTCAAATGGAAAAACCATTACAGCTTTTGCCGAGCCTAAATCACTTAAAAATTCTCTTTGTATATTTGCACTGTTTGAAAGGTGATTTCCAGCTCTAATATCATCTGACATCCAGCTACTTGGAGATTCGGAAGCTTTTGAACCAGGATCTCTGACAGCCTGTTGAAATTCCATATCCCAGTTTTGCATCACCACATCGGCATTCCTCATACTGCTCCTGGGTTCCGTATTTCTGGGGTCTCTTTCATGCTCTCCAATTTTGGCAGCTATCGACCTGATTGTTCGTTGAATACTAAAACCTGAATTTCTGTTCGAATCTTCATTTAACAACCACAGGTTATCCAGATTATTATCTCCGCCAAGTTGAAGTTCTTTTTTATGATCTACCTGAAACCATCTTCCTCTTCCATTACTCCTCCATGATGGAATGGTAAGTTCTCTTTGCAAGATTGATTTATTCCCGATTATTCTTCTTAACCTTCCTCCATTGCCATCAGGAGTCTGGAGTATATTTGTTTCGCTGGCATCAACAATTCCCTGTGATTCAATAAAGGAAGAAATTCCCGATGAAGATTCCAGTCCTGATTTCCACAAATCCAACTGATCATTTGGCTGGCTGCTCCTGTTGTAATTTTTCGGACGGGTAAAAGAGCCTGAATGGAATTGTACTTTAAACGGAACGAGGGGTAATTTTGATACCGTAATTTTATCTGAAGACGGAATAGTTACATCAAACCGGCCTTTATTAGGAAGGTCAAAAGAAAATTCATCCTTGTTATAGCTATTTTCATCCTCCTGCCTCTGAATCATTTTTGGCTGCACCGAAGCCCCTTGCTGTATAGTATGTGTAAGCTCGTGTGCAATGAGATGCTGTCCCGATTCGGCTGAAGGATTGTACTTCCCTTCATTAAAATAGATATCGCTGCCGTGGGTGAATGCCTGTGCCCCGATTTCGTTGCTCATCTGAACCGCATCAGAACCGGTATGTACCCTCACATTTCCAAAATCAGTCCCA
Source organism: uncultured Mariniphaga sp. (assembly GCA_964643695.1). Taxonomy (GTDB): domain Bacteria; phylum Bacteroidota; class Bacteroidia; order Bacteroidales; family Prolixibacteraceae; genus Mariniphaga. The sequence goes on from CAZXTX010000124.1 coordinate 8,316, forward strand.
AAACCACTTTCCATTGCAGGTCTTACATCAGAAGACAAAGGTGAACCACCGCCCTTACTGCTGCTTAAAGTGCTTTCAAAATTATCGGAAGGTGAACCAACACTTTCGGCACTTGCCTGAACCGGATTTTCCTGTAACTCTTCAAGTTCATCATTGTCAGAATCATCTTC
>CAZXTX010000125.1:0-5477 GCA_964643695.1 uncultured Mariniphaga sp.
GACGATTTTTACGTAATCTTTTTTTACGCTTATGCGTAGCCATTTTATGTCTTTTCCTTTTCTTTCCGCTCGGCATAATAATTATTTTACGTTATCTTTAACTTTAGAAACAAAAGATTTTGCCGGTTTAAACGATGGTATATTATGAGCCGGAATAATAATGGTTGTATTTTTTGAAATATTCCGTGCAGTTTTTTCAGCTCTTTGCTTGATAATAAAGCTGCCAAATCCTCTCAAATATACATTCTCGCCACTCTGAAGTGAATCTTTAACTGTTTCCATAAAGGCTTCAACTGTTTTTTGAACAGTTACCTTTTCAATACCTGTGTTTTTTGAAATCTCATTTACAATGTCTGCCTTTGTCATGTCTTAAAATATTTAAAAATCAATAAATTAATCGTTTTTATTCGGTCTGCAAAAATATAAATATTTTGGTAACCCAAAACTTTTTCAATTAAATTATTTTTCTTTTAATATAATATTTAATGAATAATCTGAATTAATGTACTTATAAACATCATAATAGCTTTAATATTAGAAATATTTGTTGATGACGGTTGAATTTATAAAACAGATTGTGTATTTTTAACATGTTAACCATTAAAAATTTAGAAATGGCAGTAAATAAAGTTATTTTAATCGGGAATGTAGGAAAAGACCCGGAAGTCAGGCATCTTGATTCAGGTGTTGCAGTTGCGAATTTCCCTCTGGCAACTTCTGAAACTTATACGGCAAAAAATGGAGAACGGGTAACAACCACCGAATGGCACAACATTGTTTTATGGCGCGGACTGGCCGAAGTAGCAGAAAAATACGTTACAAAAGGAAGACAAATATTTATTGAAGGACGTATTCGCACCCGTTCCTATGACGACAAGGACGGCAACAAGCGATATGTTACAGAAATATACGGAGATAACATGCAACTGCTTGGAAGCAAAAGAGATGGCACAGGTATAAGTACAGATACCACTCAGTCTGAAGAGAAAAAATCATCCGGTGATTCGGGTTTTTTGGCAAGTAATGAACCTGATCTGGATGAACACGGCGATGATGATCTGCCATTTTAAAACATATAAAAATATTAACTCAATTCTAAAATTCCGGCTGATTGATTTTTGCCGGAATTCTTGTTTATACCTTTTTAACAATCAAAATTGAAGGTTTTTTAATTCATTTTTGCACTTTTGCAGCAAAACAGGTATTCTGTTTTCAAAAAATCAACACTTTGTCAACTGAAAAGAAATATAATGAACGTTAAAACAGAAAAATTCGGGATACTCCCCGATAACAGGGAAGTTTCACTTTATACCCTGACAAACGATAACGGTATTGAGGTTAAAATAACAAATTACGGAGTTAACATTATTAATATTACAACGCCCGATAAAAACGGAAAATCCGAAAATATTGTATTAGGTTTTAACAGACTGGTTGATTATCTGAGTGATGATTATCTTTCTGATTATCCATACTTTGGAGTTATTATCGGGCGTTTTGGAAACCGGATTGCAAAAGGGCATCTCGAAATTGAAGGAAAAACCTATCAGCTGGCCGTTAATAACGGGCCAAACCATCTTCATGGAGGTATTACCGGATTTGACCGCCGGCTGTGGAATGCAAATCCGTACATAACAGAAAATGCTGCAGGTATTGAGTTTTCATACCTGAGCCTTCACATGGAGGAAAATTATCCGGGGAACCTGAATGTCAGATGCATATGCACACTCACATCTGCAAATGAACTGGTTTTGGAATATGTTGCCAAAACCGACCAGACAACAGTTGTAAACCTTACAAACCACACATATTTTAATTTAACCGGCGGAAAAGAGAACATTCTTAATCACGAATTAAAACTTGCCACCAACAAAATGACCGAAATGGAAGAACAGATTCCAACCGGAAAAATTATTGAAACAGCAGATACTCCGTTTGACTTTACTGAATTTAAAACTTTTGCAAAAGACTTAGCACAGCTTCCAACCGGATATGACGATAATTTTGTTTTGGACAATCCGGCACGGGAACTGAAATATGCGGCAACCCTTCGTGAAAAAAACAGCGGCAGACAAGTCGAAGTTTACACATCTCAGCCCGGAATGCAACTTTACACAGGATACTGGATTCCGGAACTGATGACAGAAGGTGAAAAAAAGTTTGGCAGTTACTCGGGTGTGGCACTTGAAACCCAGCACTTTCCGGATTCGGTTCACCATCCTGATTTTCCGTCAGTAATATTAAATCCGGGAGAAACCTTTAACGAAAAAACTATTTTCAAATTCTCAGTTATGTAATTCCTGTCAAGGTCTTATAAATTTTAAATTGATATGTATCCCATAAATTGCATTTTTTTAAATCAAACCGTCAAACTACATAATTCCTGTTTTTTACTACATTTGAAACAAAAATTATTTAAATAAAGAGAATGAAAACTATTATCGAACTATTTGAAACAGCTGTTGCCAACTACCCTGACAATATTTATCTCTGGGAAAAGAAGAAGGGAAAATTCCAAGGAACTTCATATAAAAACACCAGGGAAAAAGTTTTAAATCTTGCTGCCGGATTAGTTTCCGAAGGAATGAAAAAAGGTGACCGTTCAGGCCTGATGTCTGATGGCCGCAACGACTGGATAATCAGCGAACTGGGAATTCTTTATGCAGGTGGCATAAATGTGCCGCTTTCGATAAGATTACAGGAAAATGAATTGATTTTCAGGTTGAAGCACAGCGGAAGCAGATATGTTTTTGTTTCTGATTTATATGCATCAAATATTGAATCAATACGTGATTCATTGCCTGAGCTTAAGAAGATAATATATCTCGATGACAAGAAAAACCCGGGAGAAAATGATATTAATCTCAGTGAATTAATAGAAAAGGGTAAAGAATATTTAAAAACTCACGAAGATGAAATAAGCTCTATTTGGAAATCCATCCAGCCCGATGATATAGCCAACATCAGCTATACTTCGGGAACAACTGCCGATCCGAAAGGCATCATGCTTTCGCAGCTTAATTATGCTGCAAACGTAGTGCAATCAAATACTCTCATGAAGTTATACCCCGAATGGAAAACACTTGCAATTCTCCCATGGGACCATGCATTTGCCCACACATGCTGCTTGTATGCATTTATGTACAAAGGTGCCAGTATTGCCTCTGTTGAAGTAGGTAAATCCTCACTTGAAACTTTAAAAAACATTCCGAAAAATATTAAGGAAATAAAACCAACAATTATGATGACCGTGCCTGCATTTTCAAAAAAATTCAGGCAAAATATTGAATCGGGAATCCGCAAAAAAGGAGAAAATCTATACAAATTATTCCAGTTTGCGCTGAAAGTTGGTTATGCACACAACGGCAACGGCCACAACAGAGGAAAAGGCTGGCGTTTTTTGTTAAAACCGCTTGTTTGGCTGTTTGATAAAATTCTTTTCAAAAAAATACGTGAGGAATTTGGTGGTGAACTTAAATTCTTTATCGGTGGTGGTGCATTATTAGACATAGAATTACAAAGATTTTTCTTTGCAGTAGGAATTCCGGTTTGTCAGGGCTACGGGTTAACTGAGGCATCCCCCGTTATTTCATCAAACGCACTTCATGCCATTAAATTCGGCTCATCAGGTAAACTTGCAAAAAATATGGAAGTAAAAATACTTGATGATGACAGAAAGGAATTACCAACGGGTCAAAAGGGAGAAATAGCCGTAAAGGGAGACAATGTTATGCTCGGTTACTGGAACAATCCTGCTGCAACTGCAGAAACTATTAAAAACAACTGGCTTCACACCGGCGACATGGGCTATATGGATAAAGACGGCTTCCTGTACGTTTTAGGCAGATTTAAAAGTCTGCTGATAGGAAATGATGGTGAAAAATTCAGTCCCGAAGGTATTGAAGAGGCAATAGTGGATCAAACTCCGTACATTCAGCAAATGATGCTGTATAATAATCAAAACCCGTACACCACCGCAATGATTGTCCCGGATATTGATGCAATAAACCGTGAATTAAAAAAACGAAATATCAAACCCGGAAGCGATGAAGGTAACCGGGAAACCCTTCAGATTCTGCAAAATGAAATTAATCAGTATAAAAAAGACGGCATTTATCAAGAAATGTTCCCCGAACGCTGGCTGCCGGCAGCTTTTGTAGTAATACCCGAAGAATTCAGCCAGGCAAACGGATTAATTAATGCAACCATGAAAATGGTACGCGGAAAAATTACCGAATATTTCAGTAATGAACTCGACTTTTTATATACACCTGCTGCCCGTAACTTTATTAATGATGTTAATCTGTCAGCAGTAAAAAAATGGAATTCATAGCCTTTATTAAAGGAATTTTATAATGATTATTGAAACTTTTTGTTATCCGAGGGCAGCGGTAATCGGAAATCCTTCAGACGGATATTATGGAAAAACCATTGCCTTTTTATTTTCAAATTTTCAGGCAAAAGTACAGTTATACCATACTCCGGAACTTGAAATTCAGCCACAACGGCTTGACAACACCAGATTTGACAGCATTCACGATCTGGTTGAAAATGTAAACAGTTCGGGATATTACGGGGGAATTCGCCTGCTCAAAGCTACTATTAAAGTCTTTTACGATTATTGTCAGCAATGCAATATCGAATTGGACAAACGCAACTTTACCATCAGATACAATTCCGATATTCCGCTCAGACTGGGGCTTGCGGGCAGCAGTGCAATAATTACCGCTTGTATGAAAGCCCTGATTTCCTTTTACGGAATTGCCATTCCAAAACCCATATTGGCTAATCTGGTACTGAATGTTGAAGATAAGGAACTCGGAATTGCAGCCGGTTTGCAGGACAGGGTTGTACAGACATACGGTCAGCCGGTTTACATGGATTTTGACCGTGAAACAATGCAAAAACAAGGTTTCGGGAACTATGAAGTGCTTGATGCATCAAAATTTCCCGGTTTTTATATCGCTTTCAGAAAAAATCTTTCGCAGGGGACCGAAGTTTTGCACAATAATCTGCGTGCCCGGTTTAATATCGGTGAACCACAAGTATTAGACGCTATGAAGGAATGGGCAAAATATACCGAAGAGTTTCGTAAAGCACTTAATAAAAGGGATTTTGACACAATCCACGAACTGATAAATGCTAATTTCGATTTACGCCGCAGTCTGGTTCCAATCACAAAAGGAAATATTGAAATGGTAGAAACTGCCAGGTCAGCAGGTGCATCAGCAAAGTTTACCGGATCGGGAGGTGCAATTATCGGCACCTATAAAAATGAAGAAACATTTAAAAAGCTGGTTCATACTTTGGAAGAAATAGGAATAGAAGTGATAAAACCAAATATTGTAAATTAACTTTAAAATGATAAAGAAAGCTGTTATCCCCGCTGCCGGCTGGGGTACAAGATTTTTACCCATAACCAAATCGCAGCCCAAGGAGATGATTCCCATTGTTGACACTCCGGTAATTCAATATGT
>CAZXTX010000125.1:5577-8357 GCA_964643695.1 uncultured Mariniphaga sp.
GATCATGTTGGCAACCAGCCTTTTGCAATCTTATTAGGCGATACACTAATCAGAAATCGCAAAAATGAACCCATAACCAAACAGCTCATAAATGTATATAACCGTTATAAAAGCTCAGTGGTTGCATTGGAAGAGGTGCCTCCCGAAAAAGTGGACAGATTTGGTATAATAAAAGGGAAAAAGCTTGAAGACCACATACTGATTGCCGAAGATTTTATTGAAAAACCATCGAAAGAGGAAGCTCCCTCAAATATGGCTATTGCAAGCAGATATATTTTTACTCCCGAAATATTTGATTTTCTGGACAAAACAAAACCGGGAAAAAATAATGAAGTGCAGTTAACCGATGCCATGCGGGAAATGGTAAAAAAGCATGCCATGTACGGACTAAAATTCAACGGAACACGATATGATATCGGCAACAAGTTCGATTTTATCAAAACAAATATCATTTACGGGCTTGAACACAAAGAAATTGGCAATCCACTGAAAGAGTGGCTGAAAGAATTTGCAAAAAATCTGTAAAACCGGATTACCAATATACCCGCAAAATCATATTATTCAAACAAATGTTCATAATTAAACTAAAATGGGTTAAAATATCCTGTTAAAAACTGATATATTTGTCAAATTTTTGATTACTAAAATGTATATTTACAAAAAATAAAAGTTCGGAAAATATGAACCGCAAAAATTTTATAAAATCCACAGCTGTTTTGGCAGGCTTATCTGCAATTACAAATCCGCTTGCATCATTTGCTGCCACTCAAGGCTCGCTGTCACAAAAACCATTATTGAAAAAAGGGCTGGGAATAGGAATGATTAAAGAGGATTTATCTCTTGCCGATAAATTCAAACTAATAAAGGATTTAGGATTCGATGGTGTTGAAATGAACAGTCCGACCGGCCTTGTTACCTCCGAAGTAATCGGTGCTGCCCAAAAAGCAGGAATTGAGCTTCCAAGTGTGGTAAACAAGGATCACTGGGCAAAACCGCTGACTGACCCCGATCCTGAGGTCAGAAAGCAATGTATAGAATCTGTTGCGGAGTCGCTCCAAGAGGTTAAAGAATTTGGCGGTGATACCGTACTTCTGGTACCCGGTGTAGTAAATGAAAAAGTTTCATATGAGCAGGCATACAATACTGCCCTGAAATCAATCAAAGAACTTATACCACATGTCGAAAAAACCGGTATTCAAATCGGCTTGGAAAATGTATGGAACAATTTCCTGCTCAGTCCGGTGGAAGCTAAGAATTTTGTTGATGAAATTAACCACCCGCTAATCGGCTGGTATTTCGATGTGGGCAACATTTTGCGTTACGGATGGCCGGTTCACTGGATTAAAACCCTGAATTCCAGAATAAAGAAGATTCACATAAAAGAGTTCAGCCTAAAACTGATGAATGAGGAAGGATTACGAAAAGGATTCGGGGTGAAACTGTTGGAAGGCGACAACAATTGGCCTGAAGTGATGAAGGCAATAAGTGAAATCAACTATCAGGGAGGCTGGATAACTGTTGAAGTAAGCGGCGGCGACAGAAACCACTTAAGAGATATTTCAGAGCGTATGGATAAAATTATCAGTTACGCTTAATTAAGTTTGAAGGATTTTTTCTATTTTTAGCAATTTTAAAACGAAAAATACCGGCAACCAAAACTAAAATAAAAAAGGAAGCCGGAAAATGTATAATTTTATAAATCTTTACTAAAAAAAATTAAACAAAGGAGGTTTATTATGGCTTTATTTATTACAGAAGAATGTATCTCATGCGGAGTATGTGTGGATGAATGCCCGAACGATGCTATATCTGAGGGAGATGATATTTTTGTTATTGAACCGAAACTGTGTACAGAATGTGTCGGCTTCTATGACGAGCCTCAGTGTGTTGAAGTTTGTCCTGTCGACTGTATATTACCGGATCCGAATCATGAAGAAACCAAGGAGCAGTTAATGGCTAAGAAGATAGAAATTCACGGAGAATAAATTCCTGAATTAAAGATAAAAACCAACCGGATTATTTAAACGGTAATAAATATTACACAATTTTTTCTTTTTAGAAAAAATTTAAATATCAGGCAGATAAACTCTCAGGTTCTGCCTGATATTTTATTGTCATAAAATCAATGATGTTACCGCCTCTGATCTTATACGAATATTTTTAATCTCCATTTGTCCTGACACCATATACAACTAGCCTGTCATTAACAGATTAAAAAACCTTATAAATCAGAACTATCAAGTGATTCACACAAAGTCTTTATATATCATTATTTGTATAATTACAAAGGCAACTACATGCCCCTTCCGTTCAGGATATAAAATAAAAATTGAAAACTTTGTTCAGGCTTATATCTATTTTCGTATTTTCGTAATAATATCAATAAACTGAATTAATGAGCCGGACTGAAGGAAAAGAATATTGGGAACTTATCTGGGATAAATTTAAAGATGGCGATCGCGGTGCTTTTGAAACTATCTACAACGAATATGCAGATGCCATGTTTTCCTATGGTATAAGATTCACCCGGCACAAACATCTGGTTAAAGATGCAATTCAGGATACTTTCCTTGATATTTATTCATATAAAGAACGAATACGCAAACCTGAGTCACTCGAGTTTTATCTTTATAAATCACTTAAAAACAATATTATCAGAAAACTTAAGGAAAAAAACAGATTTACACTGACTGATGATTTTGTTACTCAGTTTGATTTGACTTTCTCTCTGGAGGAAACAAATCCTGAAGAATATGAAGAGCATATAAGTTTATTAAAAA
>CAZXTX010000126.1:0-8338 GCA_964643695.1 uncultured Mariniphaga sp.
TGCCCTTACTTCGGCGCGATAAGTTTGACCATCTTTAAACCTGTCTGATGACAACCAGCCCTGATCGCTTGCTCCAAACTTGTAGCTTTTTACATCTTTATTTATTTCAGAACTAATATAAATAATGTTTTCAGAACTGTCATAAAGCCGTACCACATACTCATCGGCATCTTTTACCAACTGCCAGTACAATTCCAGTCTGGAGTTTTCAATTTTAACCGAATCAATAACCATTGCATTCAGTGTTTTTGTTTCCAGCTTATCTTTTATAACCAATGCCGCTTCATCTTCCTGAGTACTTTTAACTGTAAATTCATAATCACCGGTTTCCGGCATTGTTTCAGAATAATCTTCTTCATCGGGGAAAAGATAAAAAATATGGTCAGCAGAGGATTCTTTTTTTAGTGACCAGGATTTTTCATCAGGACTTTTTACTGTAACCGACTCAAGTCCCTTGTTTCCGTAAACGACAAAACCAAGTCCGTATAATTCAGTGTCATTTTTAACTATTTTCTGAATAAAAGCATCAGCAGCAGCATCAAGAACCACCGGTTCCGGGTCTCCCAGACAAGATGTTAGCAATACTGATGAAATAAAAATCACTGTTAAGCTTTTCAAAATCAAATTTTTCTTCATTTTACTCTTCATTTAAAATTGTATTTATTAAAACGTTAAAATTCAGATTCAGGTATTTCTGAAGTCTGAATTCTTTACATCTGATTCATTGAAGGGCAAAAAGGTTGCGTCAGAAATAAAATATTTTTTGAAAAAAAAGTGATTAGATTGCTAACATCCTCAGAAACAGTGCGTTCGGCTTCTGTTTTTTATCCCATAATCATGCCTATTATGGTTGCACTCATGAGCGAAGCCAATGTTCCGGCAATCATAGCCGGAATTCCGTATTTTGAAAGAAGTACTCTTTTGCCAGGTGCGAGTGACCCGATTCCGCCAATCTGAATGCCGATTGACGAGAAGTTTGCAAAACCACATAAAATATAGGTTGCCATTATTATCGATTTTGGATTGGTAAATGCAGCGGATGCTTTCAGTTCGGAAAGACTTATATAACCTATAAACTCTGTAAGAATAAGTTTTTCACCCAACAGGCTTCCAACAATTGTCATATCTTCTGAAGCAACCCCGATGAGCCACATTAACGGTGAAAAGGTGTATCCCAATATAAACTGTAATGAAAGTCTGTCATACCTGCCGTTTGTTCCCCTCTCAATTATGTCGTTAAGTGTTGTCCACTCTCCGGCTTTGCCTATTATGTAGTTGAACATGGCAATAAATGCAATAAATGTAAGCAGCATTGCAGCCACGTTTACTGCCAGCTTAACGCCTTCGCTGGTGCCGTTGGTAACTGCATCCAAAACATTGCTCCCGATTTTGTCTCTGCTCACTTCAATCTGTTTGTTAATTGCCTCAGTGGGCGGAACCAGCATTTTTGAAAAAATAATTGCAGCAGGTGCCGCCATTACCGATGCAGCCAGCAGATGCTTTGCAAATTCCAGTCTCAGATGAGGGTCATTGCCGCCCAAAAGTGCAATATAGGCAGCCAAAACACCGCCCGCCATGGTTGCCATTCCGCCCGACATGACCAGCAGAATTTCCGACTTACTCATTTTTTCGAGATAGGCTTTAATCATCAGCGGCGATTCGGTTTGTCCTAAAAATATATTGCCTGCAACGGCAAGAGCTTCGGCACCGGATATTTTCAATGTTTTGGTAAACAGCCATGCCAGTCCGTAAACTACCTTTTGTATAATTCCCCAGTAAAAAAGCAGGCTTGTTAATGCCGAAAAAAATATGATGGTCGGCAAAACCTGAAACAGAAAAATATAACCGTAGGTGTTCACATTCATCAGGTCGCCAAGTAAAAATTCACTTCCGGCTTTTGTAAAATCTAAAATTTTTATGAATATCTGTCCGAAAAATTCAAAACCGCTTCGTACAAACGGAACATAAAGCACACCTATTGCAAGCAATGCCTGAATAAACAGTCCGGTAAAAACTGTTTGCCATGGAATATTTTTTCTGTCGCTGCTTAAAAGATAACCTATCAGCAGTAATACCACCATGCCCAAGATGCCGCGGAACAGCGAGTTCAGCGAAAAGTTGCTTTCTGTACGGATGTCGGGCAAAACAGATGAAACAGCACTGTTTGTTTCTGTTAACTCTGTTTTCTCTTCATAATTTAAAGTATCGGTTTGCTGTGCAAATGAAGGCTGAAAAAAGAAAATGCCGGTACAAAATACCAGCAGTGCAATTAATCTGTTCATCCGTTTTGAATTAAATATTTTCATAGGTTCTGTAAATATTCCGATCCTTGATCATTTTAATTATTTGGTTGTTGCAAGTATGGCAGTTTAAAGAATTCAGTTAGTTCCTTTTGCGGTTGCTAATTTCATCACGCAGCACCGAAGCTTTCTCATAATCTTCATCCTGAACGGCTTTATTGAGCAAATCTTCCAGTTCCTGCATGGTATATCTCGAAAAAGGTGATGAACCGGGAGCACCTTTTTTCTCTTCGGTTTTTTTCTTTTCCGATTTTTGTGCTTCATCCTCTTCAAGTACTATCCCCGCTTTTTCCAGAATCTCTTCAGTGGTGTATATCGGGCACCTGAACCTGAGTGCAAGCGCAACGGCATCGGAAGTGCGGGAGTCAATTTTTACCTCACGTCCGTCCATTTCACATAAAAGTTCAGAATAAAAGATACCTTCCTCCAGCTTATGAATTATTACTTCCAGCAAGACAATGTTAAATGCTTTTGAAATATTTTTAATTAAATCATGAGTCAGCGGGCGGGGTGGTTTTAACCCCTCTAACTGAATTGCTATTGCCTGTGCTTCAACCGGGCCGATTATAATCGGTATTCGGCGCACTCCGTTTTCTTCCGATAATACCAGTGCGTAAGCACCTGATTGTGTTTGACTTACCGAAAGGCCTAATATGTTGAGACGAATTTTTTGCATTCTTTTGTGAATGTGCTTTTTTTGCGAAAACAAATATAACAATCATTTTTAAACTTATTCAGGATTAATTGTTTGTTTTCCTTATGTAAAGATTAAGCCCCGGTTTATGAAAAATGAGATAATTTTTATAGCCTGATTTGTCAATGAGTTAAAAATAACTACTTTTGCAATCCGAAATTTAGAGCCGTTCAGGCCAAACAAGAGTAAACCATAGTGTTTTCCGCCTGCCGGTGTAATATTTAAAGATTAAAATTATGTATGCGATTGTAGAAATTGCAGGACAACAGTTTAAGGTTGAAAAGGAAAAAAAACTGTTTGTTCATCAACTTGAAGCTGCTGAAGGTGATTCGGTTGATTTTGACAGGGTTTTGCTTGTTGATAATGACGGAAAAGTAGCAGTGGGAACTCCGACCGTAAAAGGTGCAAAAGTTACGGCAAAGGTGCTGGAACATGTTAAAGGTGACAAGGTGCTGGTATTTAAAAAGAAACGCAGAAAAGGCTATCAGAAAATGAATGGCCACCGCCAGCAGTTTACACAAATTCAAATTGAAGATATTGTAGGATAACTAAAATTTATTTACCATGGCTCATAAGAAAGGTGTAGGTAGTTCGAAAAACGGACGTGAATCGGAAAGCAAACGGTTAGGCGTAAAAATTTACGGCGGTCAGTTTGCAAAAGCTGGTAATGTTTTAGTTCGCCAGCGCGGAACACAGCACTATCCGGGTGAAAATGTGGGAATGGGTAGAGACCATACCCTGTTTGCACTTGTTGACGGTACTGTAATGTTCAGAAAAAAGAGAAAAAACCGCTCGTATGTATCGGTTGAATCATTTGCAGATGTTGATGTGGCAGTAGCTGAAGCTCCTGTTGTAACAGAAACTCCTGTGGTTAAGGAAGCTCCCGTTGCTGAAGAAAAACCTGAACCTGTTCAGGAAAAAAAGGTTGCTGCAGCTCCGAAAGCTAAAAAAGCTGATGACCTGAAAAAAATTGAAGGTATAGGCCCGAAAATAGCAGAGGTTTTCATTAATGCAGGAATAACCACTTTTGCCCAAATGGCAGAATCAACTCCTGAAACTCTGAAAGATATACTCGCGGAAGCAGGACCAAGTTTTGCATCCAGAAATCCGTCAACATGGCCGGAGCAGGCAAAATTAGCCTTTGAAGGTAAATGGGATGAACTGAAGGAACTTCAGGACAGACTGATGGGCGGAATTGAAAAATAAAAAGACTTAACTGTTATTTATAAGGAAAATCTCCTGTTGCCACCGCTTCAGGAGATTTTTTATTGTAATTTTGGATATTCAAATTTTAAGAATATGCTCAATCTGAAATTTATACAGGATTATCCTGAGTTGGTAATTGAAAAACTGAAAAAAAGAAATTTTGATGCTTCTGCAATTGTGGGTGAAATTGTGGATTCATACCGCAGAAGAAATGAGGCACAGCAGAGATATGAACAGGCAAGAGCGGAACTGAATAAAATTTCCGGCGAAATAGGACTTTTTTTCCGGCAGGGTAAGAAAGAAGAAGCAGAAGCCGCACGTATCAGAACGTCCGAACTTAAAGAGAATATAAAACAATTTGAAAAGCAGTTTCAGGAAATAGAGCAGCAAGTATCAGAATTGCAGGTTTTGCTTCCAAATTTGCCACATGATTCTGTTCCTGCGGGCAAAGATGCGGCTGACAATGAAATTGTAAAAACCGGCGGTGAAATGCCGCAGCTTCAGGAAAATGCCCTGCCACACTGGGAACTGATTCAAAAATATAATCTTGCAGATTTTGAACTTGGCGTGAAAATTACAGGTGCAGGATTTCCAGTTTACCGCGGAAAAGGTGCACAACTGCAAAGGGCACTGATAAATTTCTTTTTGGAAGAAAACCGAAAAGCGGGATATGAAGAAATACAGCCGCCACTGCTGGTAAACGAAGATTCGGGTTTTGGAACAGGCCAGCTCCCCGATAAGGAGGGACAGATGTATCATGTTACTGCCGACAATCTGTATCTGATACCCACAGCCGAGGTGCCGGTTACCAATATTTACAGGGACATAATTCTTGAAACCGGAGATTTTCCAATTAAAAATACTGCATACAGTGTCTGTTTCCGGCGCGAAGCGGGTTCATACGGAAAAGATGTCCGCGGGCTGAACAGGCTGCACCAGTTTGACAAGGTTGAAATAGTACAGATTGCACACCCTGACAGCTCATATGAAATTTTAGATGAAATGGTAAGCCATGTTGCCACATTGGTTGAAAAACTGGAATTACCGTATCGGATTCTGCGTCTTTGCGGAGGCGATATGGGATTTACTTCGGCACTGACATACGATTTTGAGGTATGGTCTGCTGCACAAAAGATGTGGCTGGAGATAAGTTCGGTTTCAAATTTTGAATCTTTTCAGGCAAACAGGCTGAAACTGCGTTATCGTGACGAAAACAGTAAAAAAATACAGATTGCACATACACTTAATGGCAGTGCACTTGCCATTCCGCGTGTTGTTGCAGCCCTTTTGGAAAACAATCAGACCGAAAACGGCATAAAAATACCAAAAGCACTGGTACCTTATACCGGTTTTGAAATAATCTGACGCTTTGCAATCCGGTTGTTACCGGTTAATGTTTTCATCAGTTTTCCGATTTAAGCAAATATTCATTATTTTTGTTTAAATCGTTGTCGTAATATGGCTCATAATATAGGAAACAGACTTACAAAGGCAATTACTCATCAGGCAGGAAAAGTAATTTATTTTTGCAATGCTGACAATATTTCCTTAAACCAGAAAGTTCACGAATTTCGTCGCAGTTTTAAAAGGCAAAGAGCCTTACTCTCTTTTTTCAGAAAAATAAACAACAGTCCGCTCAAGCCTGTGAAAAAGGAAATCAGGAATCTGGGCAGGTTATTGTCATCAGCAAGGGAGTCTGCCGTAAATATTGAACTGTTCGACAAAATAGTTACTCCGGCAAATATGTTTTCCGAAAAAAAGCTGAGGGTTGCCCGTGAAATGTTTGTCGAAAAAAACAGGACTCTGCTGGAGCAATCTTTTTCTGAAAAAAAATCAGCAGAATATTTAGTTAATTATTTTGAGGATTTTATAATTAAACTGACAAAAGGCGATATAGTTTTTCCTGTAAAGAAACAGTTTGTTAATGAAGTTGTACGTTCATATTCGCGCAGTATTTCTGCTTATAACGAATTGTCTGACAAATTGCATCCGGAAGAGTTGCACAATCTTCGAAAAAGGATGAAACATCTCGGGTATCAGCTTGATTTTATAAGATTTTTAAATCCGCGCTTTTTAAAACAAAAAAACGATCAGATTAATAAAATTACCGAACAGCTTGGCGATGACCACGATTTGTGTGTTTTTAGAGAATATCTTGATTCAGATGATTATGGATTTGAAAAGGAAGAAATCATAATCATTGAAAATCAGATAGATCATCAGCGTGAATTAAATTTGCTAAAACTCCAGACACGCATGAAGCAGTTTTTTTTATATACTCCTGATGAGTTTTTTGAAAAACTGGAAACAATCGATTAACCATCGGCATTAACGATTGTAAATACAATTCGTATTATTTCATTCTCAGGTACTGAACTTCTTTTTGTGACAAAAATCTCCATTTCCCGCGCGGGAGATTCTTTTTTGTGAGTCCTGCAAAATAAACCCTGTCAAGTTTTTTTACCCTGTACTCTAAATGTTCAAAAATCCGCCGTACAATTCGGTTTCTGCCGGAATGAATTTCGAGGCCCACTTCATTTTTATTATTGCCGTCAATATAACTTATTTCGTCAGCTGCAATAAATCCGTCATCAAGCGTAATGCCATCCGCTATTTGCTGCATATCGTTTTTGGTGAGGGGCTTGTCCAGAGTTACCTGATATATTTTTTTGATATTGCGGCTTGGGTGCAGCAACCGTTCTGCCAGTGCGCCATCATTGGTAAACAGCAGCAGCCCGGTAGTTGATTTATCGAGCCGGCCAACAGGATAAATACGTTCGGGACAGGCATTGCTGACCAGTTCCATCACGGTTCGTTCGGCATAAGGATCATTGGTTGTTGTAACAAAGTCCTTAGGCTTGTTAAGCAGCAGATAAACTTTTTTTTCGGGATTGAGTTTTTTTCCGTCAAAACGCACATCATCGCTTCTTTTTACCTTGGTGCCCAGTTCGGTAACAATTTTACCGTTTACGGTAACCAGTCCGGCTGAGATGTATTTGTCCGCATCACGCCGTGAGCATACTCCGGCATTTGCAATAAACCGGTTCAGACGAATCTCTTCGTTAAAAATATTTTTATGTGTCTTTTTTACAGGTTGTGAAAACTCTTTTTTAAAACTTTTGCCTGATTTTATTTTAGGAGCGTATGCTTTTTTTTCATCGCCCTGACGGCGATTTTCGTTTTGCACGCGTTCATGTTTTGAACCTGATTTAATATTTAATTTTAACGTAGGTTTACCTGATCGCCCCCTGCCGGAATTTCTGTTCATTTATTTCAATTTTTCACAAATATTATAAAAAATACTCAGTATTTTTTATCAAAACTTGCAAACATTAAATTTGTTAATCAGCAGAAGAACTCCTTTTTTTGTATATTCTCAATTTTATTACCAAAAACTTGATTATGAATGCTAAAAGAATTTTCTCCCTTTTTTGCTTTTTACTGTTACTTACACCTTTTTTATATTCACAGCCTGTTCAGGAAGAGAACTCAATACGGATGATGTCTTACAATGTTCGTAATGCTCTCGGGATGGACAGGGTTACGGATTTTCAAAGAGTGGCAGATGTAATTAACCGTTTAAGCCCCGATGTTGTGGCTGTTCAGGAACTCGACAGTGTTACAAACCGCAGCAAGGGAATTTATGTTTTGGATGAATTGTCACGCAGAACGCTTATGTTTCCAACTTATGCAGCCGCTATTAATTTTGATGGCGGAAAATACGGTGTTGGTATTTTATCGAAAGAAAAACCTGTAAATGCAAAGCGGATACCGCTGCCGGGGCGTGAGGAAGCCAGAATGTTGCTGGTGGTTGAATTTGAGAAATATTATTATGCCTGCACCCATTTTTCACTTACTGCCGAAGACAGACTGGAATCGGCAAAAATAATTATAAGTGAGGCTGAAAAGGCAGATAAACCGTTTTTTCTTGCCGGAGATATTAATGCCGAATATGACTCACCGGAACAGGAATTGTTACGTGAAAAGTTCACTACGCTCAATTCTGAAAAATCGAATACATTTCCGTCGGATGAACCCAAGATATGTATTGATTATATCTACGGTTCCAACAAATTTGAAAACTGGTCGAGGCTGACCAACCGCGGTGTAATTGAAGAAAAAGTTGCATCGGACCACC
>CAZXTX010000127.1:0-4846 GCA_964643695.1 uncultured Mariniphaga sp.
GTGTACCATCCGTCAAGATTTTTTCCGTTAAAAAGTTTGACTTTTGATTTTTTAAAGCTTTTGGTTTCAAGGTTGCCTGATACAGGAGCAGAAGCTCTTGTTGTCCCTGTAAAAAACAAAAAGCAAAAACTGAATATTGCTATAACAGCTAATGTTTGTCTAATTTTATTTGAATTATTCATAATAATTAATTTTTTAATCTTCCATCATCACCAGATTTTCGGTAACAATATTTTTAACATTTTCTTTTTCGATATTATTAAAAATAATCAGTTCGCCTGTTCCGTGGTACAAACCATTTATAAAACTACAGTTGGCAATGGCTTCCTCAATCTGAATCAATGAACGGCCGTCTCCTGTTATGTTCATCGCATGAATATTATTGATTTTTCCCGGATGTGAATCCTTTCCGTAACCTTTACCGCCAATTAGCATCGCATTGTACCCGCCTTTGAAAATTATGCCGCTGATGAATACATTCTGAATGGCAGCAACATCGTTTGCACGTATTGCAACTGCGCGTGTTGAACTTTCGCAAACTATATTTGTGATGTATATATTTTCGGTATCATCTTCGGGGCCTCTCCATTTTCTGCCGGTAACCATTGTTGAGTTCAGTGAGCCACCTTCATTTTCTTCGCTATGCAATCCCAATGTTGACAAAGCAATAAAATCGTCGCCGGTTATCCCCGAAATATTGTCAATTCTGAAATTTTTACAACCGTGTCGCAAATTTATCCCGTCCCTGTTTCTAATAATCTGACTTTTTCCGTCAATTTCACTTATTTCGGGATTGATAATTCTTATATCTGAAAGCTCGGCATTAACAACTCTTTCATGACTTACCGCCCAGGCATGAGTGTTTTCAATTTTCACATTTTTCAGTTTAAAGCCGTCAACATAAGCCATAAGAATGAGTATGTTGCGCCAGTCACCGGTTTGTTTTACATCTTTTTTGCCGCCATCACTGCCGTAGCTGATTCGCCAGTTTCCCGATTCTTTAATATCTTTTTCAGGATTCAGACTTAAAGTTTTGCCGCTGTCGCCAGTGGATCTCGGATTATCGGCACCTTTTAAAACTGCGTTGCCTGTTCCTATAATACTGATATTATATATCCATTCCGGTTCCTTTATGCCGACACCAGCATTCTTACTGCGAAACATGTTGTCTCTGCAGCTATCCGACAGCTGAATTGTACAGTTATCGAGGATTATGGTAATATTGCCGGGAAGTAAAATTGCATTGTCAATCAGCCAAATATCAGGTTTTTCGTTGTTTTTAGCCGGAATAACAACTTTTCCTGATGATTTGGAAGCTTCGTCAACAGCTGCCTGAATACGTTCTGTATCACTTCCTTTAAATCGATTTGGTGAAATATGTTTCTCTTCTGAAGAATGACAGCTTGTTAGTATTAACACAAAAGTTGTTATAATAATGTATGACACTGAGTTTCTCATTTTTGTTTTTTATGATAAAAATAGTGATAATTTTCTTTTCTGCCCCTCGTTTCCGAACGAGGGGTAAATAGTCAATTGTTTATAACAATTATAATGTGCAGCGTTTGAAACGCAGAACCATGCCCCCCTCGTTGCAAACGAGGGGGAGTTGGTTTTATCTCTTGCGGACTTATCAAAAATAAAAAAGCCCTGCTGCAGTCTGCAACAGAGCTTTTGAAAAAATGGTGCCCAGAACAGGAATCGAACCTGCACATCCGAATGGACACTAGTCCCTGAAACTAGCGCGTCTACCAATTCCGCCACCTGGGCCAAAAAATATTTGAACGATTTTGAAATCTTTTCAGATTTGCAGTGCAAATATATAAAAAAACACTCCTTGCAGCAATTTTGTAAAAAAGATTTAATATATTTTTATCTGTTCGCCAACAGTATGTTTTTCACAATATTTACAGCGCAGGGCAATTGGTGAGGTTTCCACAACCTTAAACCGTGTTGTGGCATTTTCAAAATTTGTTATACACTTGGGATTAAAGCATTTAACAATACCTACAATCTCTTTGGGTATTTCCACAACTTTCTTTTCAACCACTTCGTAGTCACGGATAATATTCAGTTTTGCATGAGGTGCGATAAGTGCTATTTTGTTTATTTCGTCATCTTCAAAAAATTTGTTTGAAACCTTAATAATTGCCTTACTGCCAAGTTTTTCACTATCCAGATTGGTGCCGAATGTTATTTGATTTTTAATTTTATCCAGCCCCAGAATATTAATGACCTTAAAAAGGTTCTGTGCCGGAATATGGTCAATTACAGTGCCTTCGTTAATTGCACTTACTTTTAACTTGAGTTTATTTTTTTTAAAACTTGTCATTAGTTTATTATTTAAGTTTCATAATATGTGAAATAATTGCCTGCCGTGTAAAAACGCCGTTGAGAGCCTGATTGAAATAATATGCTTTTTCATTGCTGTCAACATCAATGCTGATTTCGTTCACCCTTGGCAGCGGATGAAGTATTTTTAGGTTTGGTTTTGTGTTTTGAAGCATGGAGTTTTCAAGGATATAAATATTTTTTACATGTTCATATTCCATCGGATCGGAGAATCTTTCCTTTTGAACACGGGTCATGTAAATAATGTCTGCTTCGCTGATTATGTTGGTAAATTCTGAATGTTCAAAAAAACGAATATTTTTTTCTTTCAAAATCATTTTGTATTCCTGCGGGATTTGAAGTTTAGGCGGGGCAATAAAGTTGAATATCGGATTCTCGAATTCCGACATTGCCATTATGAGCGAATGTATTGTTCGTCCGTATTTCAGGTCGCCTACCATAAAAATATTAAGATTGTCCAGTGTACCCTGAGTTTTAAGAATAGAGTACATGTCGAGCAGGGTTTGAGTAGGGTGCTGGTTGGCACCATCGCCGGCATTAATAACCGGAACCGTTGAGATTTCAGCTGCATAGCGAGCAGCACCTTCCAGTGAATGCCGCATTACAATAAGGTCTGCATAATTGCTTACCATTTTAATGGTATCGTGCAGTGTTTCACCTTTGGTGGTGCTTGAACTGCCTGGGTCGGCAAATCCGATAATTTTTCCGCCAAGTCTGCTTACAGCCGATTCAAAACTTAACCGCGTTCGGGTTGACGGTTCAAAAAAAAGGGAAGCAACGACCTTCCCCTGCAGTAAATTCTGATTTGGATTAGCTTCAAATTCGGCTGCCAAATCCATTATCTGAAGATATTCTTCTTTTGAGTAATCGGTGATTGAAATTAAATCTCGTTTCATAATTTTATACTGTCGTTATAAATTTTTCATAAAAAAAGCCAATATTTAAAGTTTTGAAATATTGGCTTTTAACCGCTTTTGCTGATATTCTTTTTATTTTTTTGAAATCTGATATGCTGCCTTTTAGTATTAAGCCGAAAAGATAAAGCGAAAAGGAAAATACAGATTGCCGGCAATTTTTTATGCCGTTATAAAAATGGCTTTTTAAATAATTACAATCTGTCATGCCGCAAAAGTAAAACGAATAGGACAAAAAATCATAAAATGTATTTTATTTTTTAATTATTTTATTAACATTTTTTCCACCGCTACAATTCAATCATCTCAACACCATATATTTGGCTGAATATTTTTATAATTCGTTCAGACTGTGATTTTCTTACCGAAAAATCAAGTTCACATTCAAGTTCAAATCTGGTGTCGGTTATTTTAAGATTTTCCTGTTTTATAATCTGCATTACATCATTCATCTGTTCATAAGTAAATTTCAGGGTAAATTTATCTTCGATTAAGCAGGTTTCAATTTCGGCATTTTCAATTGCATCGGCTGCCGCAGAGCGGTAAGCATTTATAAGTCCGCTTGTGCCTAACAGTATTCCGCCGAAGTAGCGAACCACCACAATCAGTGTATTTGTAAGGTCATAGCTCAATAATTGCCCTAAGATGGGTTTGCCGGCTGTTGATGAAGGCTCCCCGTCGTCATTTGCCCTGAATGTGATTTCTTCGGTTCCAAGCCGCCAGGCGTAACAGTGATGACGAGCACTGTGATGTTCCTTTTTCAGCAGACTGAGAATCTCCTTTATTTCATCTTCAGTTTTTACAGGGTATGCATAAGCTTGAAATTTACTGCCTTTATCTTTGAAAAATCCTTCGCTTTTATTTTTAATCGTTTTGTAAGTATCCATCTGTTCTCTTTATGTACTGTGGAATGCTTATGTATTTATATATACTGCCTGTTTTTTTGTAAAGATAAAAAATAGAGAAGTAAACCTGTATGTTTTTCAAAAGTTTTGAGCTTTGCATAATATCTGTTTTCATGCAGATTCAATTTTTTATAATTTAATGTCAGCTGTTCTGTAAAACATAAATTATTATTATTTATTTTGAGCAAATAACATTGAATACTTTAAATCTTCTATTATGAACCGTATTTATACTTTTATCTTTCTGATTTCATTGGTTATCATATCAGGATGTGATATTAAAAATCATTTATTAATTTATAGCCTTCGTTGCGAAGGACTCGAAAATCCGTTGGGAATTGATAAATCAACACCCCGTTTCAGCTGGAAAATCAGCAGTCAGATTAATGAAACCGGCCAGACAGCTTATCAGTTGCTTGTTTCATCCGAACTTTCAGGATTATCCGAAAAAAGTGCAGATTTGTGGAATTCCGGGCGTGTGGAATCATCAGAATCTGTTTTTGTTCTGTATAACGGAAAACAGCTTTTCCCCGGTGCATTGGCTTGGTGGAAGGTTCGCGTATGGGATCAGGATGGTAAAGCTTCGGCATGGAGTGAGCCGGCAAGGTTCAGTGTCGGCTTGCTTGACGAGAACGACTGGAAAGCATCTTATATAGCATTTAACACCGAAAACGGATA
>CAZXTX010000127.1:4946-8219 GCA_964643695.1 uncultured Mariniphaga sp.
GCAGGCTGGTACACCGAAGGATTGCCCGGTGTTGTAAACAATGGCCCGGTAGTAAGGGCACAGCTTGAAAAAGTTGAAAATGGAGAGCGTGAAATCGTTTTGTTTACAAATGATAAGTGGCAGGGCAGAAAAAGCAGCCATACTCGTCATGGCAACTGGCGTTCAGGCGGATTTGGCGGTGAGATAATTGACGGGAAAATGGTTGCAGATGATTTAATGGCCGAAAACAGTAAAAATCCCTGGCATCCTGTTTCTCTTATTGATATTCCTGCACACAAGGCAACTCCGCAGATGGCCGAACAAAATTTTCTGTATGAGAGTATCAGTCCTGTTTCAATAAAGGAACAGGGTGCTGACACATTTATGATTGATATGGGTAAAAACCTAACCGGCTGGATTAAAATTGATTTTCCAGGCCTGCAAATGTCACAGGAAGTAAAACTCGAGTATCGTGACTATTTAATTGAAGGCGGGCGTTTTGATAATCAGAGACATTATGATATATATAAAGCTTCCGGAACATCTCCCGAATTTTTTACAAATAAATTTAACTATCACGGTTTCCGTTACATGAGAATTACCGGACTAAAAGAAAAGCCGGCAGCAGAATCCATTAAAGCTTATCTGGTCAGGACAGGTTTTGAGGCCGCATCATCTTTTGAATGTTCTGATTCTGATTTGAACGTTATTCATGATATGCTGAATTATACACTTGAATGCCTGAGTATTGGCGGTGATTTTGTGGATTGTCCGCAAATTGAGCGGCTTGGTTACGGTGGCGACGGAAATGCTTCAACTTTAACGGCGCAAACCATGTTTAATCTTGGCCCGCTATACAACAACTGGCTTCAGGCATGGGAAGATGCTATCCGCGATGACGGCGGAATGCCCCACACAGCACCAAATCCTTACCGTGCCGGCGGCGGCCCGTACTGGTGTGGTTTTATAATAACTGCTTCGTGGCAAACATTTCTGAATTATGGTGATACACTGGTTCTTGAAAGATATTATCCGGTTATGCAAAAATGGCTGGATTTTGTTGAAAATCACTCGGTTGACGGTTTGCTGAAACGATGGCCGGATACCGATTACCGGGGCTGGTATCTTGGCGACTGGGCAACACCTGAAGGAATTGACCAGACAAATGCAGCTTCGGTTGATGTTGTGAATAACTCATTTATTGCAGTCTGTTTTGACAATATGGAACGTATTGCTAAAGTTTTGGATAAAAACAGTGATGCAAAATTTTATGCATCAAAAAAGAGAGCTCTTCAGGAAAAAATCCATGAAACATTTTTTGATGAAACTACGGCCACATATGCAACAGCTACTCAGGTTGACCTTGCATTTCCGATGATTGCGGGTGTTGTGCCGGATGATAAATATAAAGATGTGGTAAAGTCATTTTACAACGAAACCGAAGTTAACCGCAACGGTAATTTTTCAACCGGACTTGTAGGTTTGCCCGTAGTAACTCAGTGGGCTGTTGAAAACAATGTGACAGAACTGTTTTACTCGATGCTGAAAAAACGTGACTATCCAGGATATCTTTATATGGTTGACAATGGTGCCACAACCACCTGGGAGCATTGGAACGGTGCCCGAAGCCATATTCACAACTGTTATAACGGCATAGGTTCGTGGTTTTATCAGGCTGTAGCGGGAATCCGGCCCGCTGATAATGTTCCGGCATACCGGAAGGTGATGATTAATCCGCAGATCCCGAAAGATATAACGTCGGCAAGTGCTGCAAAAGAGACACCTTACGGAGAGCTGGCAGTAAACTGGAAAATAAATGATGGTAAATTTGAGATGGATATTCAGATACCTGTCGGTGTTGAGGCGGAAGTGGTAATTCCGGAGAACGTTTCAAAATATTCTATTAACGGTTCAGAATCAGAAAAACCGGCAGGAAAAGAAGTAAAAGCTGAAATAAAAAGCGGAAAATATAAAATCAGTTATAATTTGTAAAAATGTATAAGTATCTGACAATTTTATTTTTTGTGTTGCTGCTGGGCAGCTGTGAAACTAAAAGTGTAAAAAAACAGGAATTAATAAAAGAAGCAGTTCCCGTCTGGGCTGAAGGACATGAAAAGGAGATGAATCTCTCTCTCGGTTTTCATTCTGTTTTTCAGGCATCGGAAAATAAGAATTTCAGTCTGAGAATTATGGCATCAACTGTTTACCGTGTTTTTATGAACGGTAAATTTCTGGGATACGGGCCTGCCCGGACTGCCCACGGCTATTACAGGGTTGATAATTATGATTTATCCAAAATAGTTAAACCGGGTAAAAATGTTCTGGCTGTTGAGGTTGCCGGATATAATGTAAATACCTACTATACAATTGACCAGCCGTCGTTTTTGCAGGCAGAAATTGAATCGGAAGGTAAAATAGTTGCAGCTACCGGTAGAAACAGTGATTTTAAGGCTTTTGTACAGGAAGAGCGGCTTCAGAAAGTTGAAAGATACAGTTTCCAGCGTCCGTTTTCGGAATATTACACTCTTACGGAAGGGTATGATAACTGGAAATTTTCCGATGAGGTTTCGTTTAAAACGGAAAAGTTAATCGAACAGCAGGGCGGTAAGCTTATTCCCAGAAATCTGCTAATGCCCGATTTCAAAAAACTGGCACCGGAAACGATTCATGCAAGGGGAACCATCGAATATCGGAAACCGGAAAAGTATTCCAAAGACAGGTCGCTGGTTCGTATCAGTGAAAAGTTTAAAGGATATAAAGAGAGTGAACTGAATGTTTTGCCTTCGCAGTTTATGCAGGAAATCAAAAACAAAATCTTTGAGGAAATTTCAGGAAAGTATTCTGGTAATTCTATAAAACTTACTGAAAATGAATTTGTGACACTTGATTTTGGAACCAATTTATCCGGTTTTATAGGTGCTGACATTAAATGTGATGAACCGTCAAAAGTTATCTTTTATTTTGATGAAATTTTAACCGATAATGATGTAAATACAAAAAAGCGACTGCCGGACGTAAATAATCAGATTGTGTATGAACTTTCACCTGGAAGTTATGATATTGAATCATTTGAGCCATATACCTTCAAATATTTAAAGGTTATTGTTACTGAGGGAAACTGCGAAGTGAATGATGTCTATATCAGGGAATATGTTTATCCTGACAATGATCTGGCAACTTTTAGCAGCAGCAATTTCAAGCTGAATGAAATTTTTGATGCAGCACGGCAGACCTACCGGCAAAATGCGGTTGATATTTTCATGGATTGTCCGTCGCGCGAACGGGCCGGATGGC
>CAZXTX010000128.1:0-610 GCA_964643695.1 uncultured Mariniphaga sp.
ATTTGCTTGATCGCATTCATCGTGAAATACATTTGATTGAATACAAAAAAGAACAAACTCTTACAAGGAAAATTTATCGCTGGTATTCGGTTGCGGCAGCTGTTTTACTGATTCCTTTGCTGATTGCCGGAGGTTTATTGTTTTTTGGAAAACAAGAACAGGAAAAAGTTTATGTGGCTGAAAAACCTGTATCTACAACAATTCATGCTCCTTTGGGATCCAGGATAAATTTTATCCTTCCTGATGGAACCGAGGGGTGGCTCAACAGTGGCTCCTCGCTGGATTATAAAATTCCTTTCAGCAATAACAGAGAAATTATCCTTCAGGGCGAAGCATGGTTTGATGTTGCTGAAGACCTGTTGCATCCGTTTGAAATTACTGCCGGAAATTCAAGAGTTAGAGTGCTGGGAACAAAATTTAACCTGAATGCATATCCCGATGAAAATTATACCGAGGTAGTACTTGAAGAGGGGAAAGTTGAGTTTGATTTACCGGGAATTTCTGAAACGTTTGAAATAAAACCAAACGAAAGAGTTATTTATAAAAATAACTCCGTAAAAATTGATAATACTGATCCTTTGAAATATTCGGGATGGGTTGAAGGGAAGCT
>CAZXTX010000128.1:620-8197 GCA_964643695.1 uncultured Mariniphaga sp.
ATATTCAGAGGTGATCCGATGCCTGAAGTGGCACGGCGTATTGCAAGATGGTATAATGTGGAGGTTGAGTTGGCCGATAAGGATTTGGAAAAAGATGTATTCAGGGGAACATTTCAGGATGATTCCCTTGAAGAAGTTTTGCATTATATCAGTATGGCTTCTCCCATACATTATCGAATTGTTGACCGCAAAGTGCTGGCTGACGGCACTTTGCAAAAGAAGAAGGTACTGTTGTACCGAAAAAAGATTTAATCAATATTTTTAATCAATACCTAAAACAGAATTAAAATGAATTCACGAGACAGGCCATAAGTTGAAAACAAAAAAAGGAAATCGCAGCCACGATTTCCTCAAAAAACTTTATTAAAATTTTTTATTAACATTTAACAATGCAAATCTATGAAAAAAATCGAATTTGTAGATGACTGTTTCAGTTGTTTAAAAAAAACATTTAGAATAATGCGTATAACACTGTTTCTATTTTTGGCTGTCATCCTACAGACTTTTGCGAATGAAGCTTATTCACAAAAAACTAAACTTTCGCTGGACTATACAAATGCCAGACTGGAAGTTGTGCTGGATGATATTGAAAACCTTTCCGAGTTCTTTTTTCTTGCCAACGAAAAGCTGGTGGATTTAAACCGGAATGTCTCTTTTTCTGTGAAAAATAAAAGGATTAATGAAATTCTGGATATCCTTTTTGCCGGAACGGATGTGGTTTACACCATCACTGACCGGAAGATTATTCTGGCTCCTTCATTCTTAACAGAAGATATTTATGCAGATGTGCAACAGCAACATTCCGTATCGGGGAAAGTTACCGATTCAAATAATCAGCCCTTACCGGGTGTAACTGTAGTTGTTAAAGGCACTACGCAGGGAGCCGTTACCGATATCAACGGTGATTACTCATTAATAAACATTCCTGAAGATGCCACATTAGTGTTTTCATTTGTGGGGATGAGGACACAGGAGGTGGTTGTAGGAAACCAAACGATTGTTAATATTGGAATGGAAGAAGAAACGATTGGGTTGGAAGAGGTGGTGGCCATTGGGTATGGAGTGCAAAAAAGAAGAAGTATTTCTTCATCAGTTTCATCAGTTGATGTAGTAGATGCAGCAAAAACAACTTCATCTTCTTCAATAGCTCAAAATTTAAGTGGAAGAGCAGCAGGCTTAACAGCGAACTTGTTTTCAGCACAACCAGGTGGTTTTGTTAATTTACAAATTAGAGGTACGGCAACAGGTCGTTCACCTTTAATAGTTATTGATGGAATGCCCACCTCGGATTTCTCTCCATCAACAGTTGGCAGATTTGGAACTGGGCAGATTGATGCAATTCTTTCAACTTTAAATCCGAATGATATTAAAAGTATAGATATTTTAAAAGATGCTTCAGCTACTGCAATTTATGGTTCAAAAGCAGCAGGTGGAGTAATACTAATTACAACAAAATCAGGAGAAGCAATAGGTATAAATAAAATTAACGTGGATTTGACAGGGTCTGCTGGAATGCAAAATTATTTTAATCTTCCTGAAATGCTTACATCTGTTGAATATATGCAAGAAACCAATAAAGTTTTATATGAAGATTTTTTATACAATAGTAGACAAAGTGTATATGCTGATGTACCTAAACCAGCTAATTGGGTTCCACCAGTAGAATATATTCCCTTTTATTCTGAAAATGAAATTAATAATTTTATAACAGGAGACAAAGCAGGTACAGATTGGCTTGATCTAATAACCAGAACAGGCAGTGTGCAGGACTATAAGTTGACAGTAACTGGAAATCAGAATACTACTCAGTTTCTCGTCTCATTTAATGCATTTAATCAAAAAGGGATAGTGAAAAACAACGATATGTCAAAATATACTGGAAGAGTGAATGTTAATCAAAAATTCGGAAAAAAAATTGATGCCGGAGTTAAAATAAATTTCAGTCAAATTAATTCAGAAAATGTTTCAATAGGAAATGGAGGATTATGGGAGAATGCTGGAATTGTCTTGTCTGCACTTCAATTTGATCCGACATTACCTGTTAAAGATGAAAAAGGCAATTATCAACCAAATACTCGTCAGTCTAATTTTCATAATCCAGTTTCCATTTTAGAAATTAATAATGAAACTTTAATAGAACGTTTTTTAAGTACGGCAAATTTAAATTATAATATATTGCCTGAATTGTCTACGAGATTTCAAATAGGTTTTGATAGAAATCAAAGCAAGAATTATCATTATAATCCAACTTCAACTATATCAGGTAAAAGTACTGAAGGGCGAGCAGACCGTTCTGATAATGAAAATACAAATTATCAATTACAATTTTTGGTTAATTATATAAAAACTTTTTTTAATTATCATAATATTTCCGGAACACTTGGCTCAGAATATATGAAATATACTTCAGAAGGAATTGGTTCAACAGCAACAAATTTCCCTTATGATGGTTCCTTATGGTGGAATTTGGGATTAGGAGCAGATCGGCCTTCAGTTTATTCTCATGGAGCTACTTCTGAACTACTTTCGTATTTTTTACGCTTTAGTTATGATTATAACTTTAAATTTTTTCTCACTGTAAATTTAAGATTAGATGGTTCATCAAAATTTTCACCTGACAGTCAATATGCGTTTTTTCCTGGAATTTCAGTTGGTTATGATATAGCAAAAGAACCATTTATGGCTTCTTCAATGATAAATCAATTAAAAATCCGTGCTGGTTTTGGAATAACTGGAAATGATAATATTGGTACTGCATTTACAGATTGGTATAGTCCGGGTGCTAATACAATGTGGGGAAGCAATATTATATCGGGAGTCAGTTTGGCAGGAATTGGAAATCCAAAATTAACTTGGGAAAAGCAGGAAGATATTAATTTTGGACTTGATTTCAGCTTGTTAAACAACAAAATTTATGGTTCAGTCGATTTCTTCAATAGAGTAATCTCACGAATTTTGGGAAGTAAAAAATTAGTATCTTTCAATCCAGTTACACAAATAAACTCTAATCTTGAAGCAAAAAAACAAACATTTGGCTCTGAATTTACTCTTAATTCAAAAAACATTGAGCGACCTGATTTTTCTTGGAATTCAACAATTACATTTACTTATTACAGAGATCGCTGGCTAAAACGTGATCCTTCATATACGTTAGCAATTTATGAAAAAGAAAAACAATTTTTTGGTGAATTATGGAGTCGTAAGTCTGACGGTTTAGTTCCAATTAATTCATCTGATCCATTAAATATGATTCCAGGTACTGTAAAAATACTTGATCTGAATGGTTATTTAACGGATTCTGAGGGCAATAGGATTCTTGACGAAAATGGAAAACCTAAATATTTAGGAGAGCCTGATGGAAAAATTGATGATGCTGATTTAGTTTTAGTAGGAGTTAATCAACCATACACTGTAGGTTTTAGCAATATTCTTAATTATAAAAGATTTGATTTATCAATTTTTACTTATGGTATGTTTAACAGATGGAAAAGAAACGATACTAAGAATTTATTAGGTGGAGGAGGTACACATTCAATTGTAAATCCTTCTCTTAATCTTGAAAAAGGAGCTTTAAAAAGATGGAACAGTGATTATCAGGAAGGTAAAGAACCTTCATCTAGTCAGACTTTTGCTTCATATGGTGTAGGAGACTTTTTCTTAGAAAAGGCATGGTTTGTACGTATACGAAATATTACCCTTGGGTATTCGATACCTAAATCAAATATAGAGAAGGTTAAAATTAGACAATTAAGGGTTTTTGGTGATATTACTAATCCGTTTATTTTCACTCCTTATTCTGGAATGGATCCAGAAACAGACGCATGGGTAGGTGCTTATCCAAATCAACGTACATATATGATTGGACTTGAACTTAATTTTTAAAATTATTTACATATGAAAGCAAATTTTTTTATTATTACATTCCTTTCGTTATTAATATTAAGTCAGGGATGCGAATTGGAAATGGAAGAATACACAAAAATTACTCCTGATAATTTTTATAAAACCGAGAAAGATGCTCAATTAGCTATTGCTGCATTATATTCAAATTCATTTACAGGTGGTTTTTTTACTGCATCACCATATTATGGAATACTTAACGTAAGTGATATTTCTGCTGGCGATATGCAAACATGTTCATATAATGCCAACTTCGAAAGGTTGAGAAATCATGAGTATACAGAAGTAAACGGTAATTATTCGGAAAATTTCTTTTCATTTTATAATCAAATATCTACTGCTCGAATTGTAATAAAGCAACTTGAGCAGATGACTATTAATGAGAGTGTTAAGAAATCATTAATTGCTGAAGCGAATGCTATTGCGGGATGGAAGGCATATCTTTTATTTGATCTTTATGGTCCGTTACCTCATCCAACTGAAGAAATGCTAGAAAATCCGTCAGAATTAATTTTTCCTAATCGGCCATCTACAGAAGAATATGTGACAATTATTGAGGATTTTTTCAGCATGAAAAATAACCTTATGAATCCTGATTTTGGTTCTAATTTTGGAAGGATAAATAAAGGAATAGCAAATATGGTATTAATGAAATTATATATGCAAGAAGCGGCAAGAACTAGTAGTATAAATCTCTGGACAAAAGCAAAAACATGTGCAGAAGAAATAATTAGCTTGGGAGTGTATGAATTGCTTGATAATTATAGTGATGTATTTTCTGTTGCAAATAAACACAGTCGTGAGATTATATATTCTAGTCCTTCAGACTATACATTTAATGGTAATAATTGGCATGCAGAAGCATTACCTAATAATTATCCTTGTAAAATTAATCGGACAGTAGGTGCATGGGGGGGAATTAAACTATTATGGCAATTTTACGATACATTTGACCAAAATGACTTACGCTTGTCTGGTATTGCAGCTGAATACACTACTGATGCAGGTTTAGTAATTAATCGTGAAAATCCATTTGACACTCGTCATGGATTAGGTACTGGACCAATTCCAGTAAAATATGAAGTGGATGATAATTCTGTTGGTACTAGAAGTGGTTGGGATATGATAGTATACAGATATGCCGATGTGCTTCTTTCAATGTCTGAGATTCTTAATGAACTAGGTACAAATAGCAGTGTTAATGCGCCAGTTGTAACTCAAGTAGCTAAGAATGGAAACATTTATCAAAGCGATGGTGGAAATACTGCTTTATCATTTGCAAATGCAGTCAGAGTACGTGCAGGATTAGAACCTTTCAATAATATTCAAAAAGAACAATTGCGTGATTCTCTTTTACTAGAACGTTCACATGAATTTTATTGCGAGGGGTCAAGACGTCGTGACCTTATTAGATATCAAATGATAACTAATGACAAAGGATATAAAAAGTTTGATGTTAATACAGATAAATTTCTTTTTCCTATTCCTGTTTCCTTTATAAATGAATATAGAGGAAATATTTCTCAAAATCCAGGTTATTAATGATTCATTAGAATGAAATACATAAATGGCATATTGTTAAATACCACTCATTTCTTTTG
The DNA here is from genome assembly GCA_964643695.1 of uncultured Mariniphaga sp. Classification (GTDB taxonomy): domain Bacteria; phylum Bacteroidota; class Bacteroidia; order Bacteroidales; family Prolixibacteraceae; genus Mariniphaga. The sequence goes on from CAZXTX010000128.1 coordinate 6,122, forward strand.
TTGAAGTGAGTGGTATATATTTCTTGGAGAGAGAGTTTAAAAAAAACAATTCAATTACTGTACATAACATTATTAAAAGTTTAAAGATTGAATTCTTTGAAATATATTTATTTGGATACAATTCAACTGTAATAATATTAAAAATCAATAAAAATGAATTTTTTTCACTCCTTTAATTTTTTAATTATTTTTTTCCTTTCGGTCAAAGTTTTTATAGGATGTTCATTAATTAATAAAAACAATGATATACCCATACAAGAAATTTCATTCACAGAGAAATGGGATACTATCCGTGTACTCGAAAATCCTTATAAAGGTTGGTATCATCATTTACTTGACAATGGAATTAATAAATATTCTATCAAAAATGATTCTATTTTTGAATCCTTTCCTGGTATGGACCATTTATATTTACGTTTATGTTGGAGTTACCTTGAACCTCAGGAAGGAAAGTTTGATTGGCATTATATAGATGATATTGTAGAAAAATATGTACCTAAAGGTTATAAAATTTCATTCAGAATTTCTTGTAGTGAAACTGGAAGTTATCCGAATTCTGTTGGAGAAGAACTTGACGGAGTGCAGTATGCCACTCCTAGTTGGGTGAGAAGAGCAGGAGCAAAAGGTACCATTGTAGATAGAAGGAATATATTTTGGGTACCAGAATGGGGTGATCCTGTTTATCTTGAAAAATTAGATCAGTTTCATAAAGCATTTGCTGCACGGTATGATGATAAATCATGGATCAGTTATGTGGATATTGGTAGCATTGGCGACTGGGGAGAAGGCCATATGAGTTCCTCTACTAATATTCCAGCTACAATGTATGAAATTAAAACAAATATTGATATTTGGGTTAAAAATTATAAAAAGACTCAATTAATTGTCAGCGATGATTTACTTTATTGGGGAAGAACAAGAAATGAAAGCGAAGAGTTATTGCAATATGTTGCTAGTAATAGAATTTCTATTCGTGATGACAGTCCAATGGTTCTAGGTTATTTCCGAGATTATATAAAAGCATGGACTGTAAGAAGCCCACACTATTTCGATCCTTTATATATACAAATGCCCATTGTTTTTGAACTTCAACATTATCCTATAGTGAAAAGAGATGGCAATTGGTTAGGTAAAAACGGTGCAGACATTATTGAGGAATATGGATATTCAGGAGCTACAATTATGCGTAATGCTATCAAAACTATGCGTGCGACCTATATTGGGTATCATGGTTATGCTGAAGAATGGTTAATTGATAATCCTGATTTGACAAAAGAATTGGCCAACCTTTGTGGTTATTGGTATTTTCCTGTAAGAGCCACTTTTCCTTCTCAGATAAGCAAAGGTGAAAATGAAATTTCCATTGTTTGGTATAACAAAGGTGTCGCACCGGCTTATAATACATTCAATTTAATACTGAGGTTTGAATCAGCAAATTTAAAGGATTCATTTGATGTTGCAGTAGATTCTAAGAATATAAGTTGGCTTCCTGGACTTAGCAAAACAGAAAAATACCAGATAAATGTTCCTTCAAAAGTAAAAGAAGGAAAATACACTATGAAATTCAGGTTAGTAGAACAGTCAAAAGAAAATACTCAGCCTGTTGATGTTGGTGTGAAAGCATCAGTAATTGATGAAAAAGGATTTATTAAAATAGGAAATATTCAAATAAAATAATTAAAACCACATTTTAGAATAAAATGGAATTGATTCTATAATTGTGGATAATAAGTGGCATTAGCGTTCTTTATTACAAATCTTCATACAAAATAAATTGTAAACTTTATATAATGAAAAAATTAAAATTATTTTATTTATTGATTTTGATAGGTTTGGTTTTAGTTGGATATAAACCAAATGAGACAGAAGTGTCTTTTATACAGCAGTGGGATACTCTTCGTGTACTAAAAAATCCGCATAAAGGTTGGTATCATCATTTATTTGATAATGGGATTAATAGATATTCTATTAAAAATGATTCTATTTTTGAATCCTTTCCTGGTATGGACCATTTATATCTTCGTTTATGTTGGAGTTACCTTGAACCTCAGGAAGGAAAGTTTGATTGGCATTATA
>CAZXTX010000129.1:0-6951 GCA_964643695.1 uncultured Mariniphaga sp.
ATTGATTCATAATATTTTAATTCGGCTTAAAACTTTACATTAATGTAATACCGATTGGAATCAAATTTTAAAAAAAAATTATTAATTTGAAAGCTGACGATTTGTTACCATATACGTTTCTTTATTTATTATTTCGGAAAATATCTTTGTACTTTTGTTTTTTAAATCAGAAATGAAGGAAATGCAGATTCACAAAATAATTTCAGAAAAGCTAAATATTCCGGTTAATTCCGTATCTGTTGTTCTCGAACTTGTTGATGGCGGTGCCACAGTACCGTTTATATCTCGTTACCGGCAGGAAATGACCGGCGGCCTTGATGAGGTTCAGATACTCCTGATTAAGGAGCAGGGAGAAAAATTTACGGAGCTAAAAAAGCGAAAACAGACAATTTTAAAGACTATTGAAGAACAGGATAAACTTACTCCCGATTTAAAATTGCGTATTGAAAACTGTTTTGATGCCGTTGAACTTGAAGATATTTATCTGCCTTATAAACCAAAACGGCGTACAAGGGCTGCCATTGCCCGCGAGCGCGGACTGGAACCCCTTGCAAAAATTTTAATGAAGCAGTTTGAAACTGACCCGGAACAGCGTGCGGGTAATTTTTTGAATGACGAAGTTACCTCAGTTGAGGATGCACTTGCAGGTGCGAGGGATATTATTGCCGAGTGGATTGGTGAAAACGAAAAGGCAAGGAATATTGTTCGCCGCAACTTTGAACAGAGTGCATTAATTGAGTCGAAAGTTATAAAAGACAAGGAGGAAGAAGCTGCCAAATACCGCGATTATTTTGAGTGGAGCGAACCTTTAAGGAAATGCCCCTCGCACAGGCTTTTGGCAATGCGCCGTGGCGAAAACGAAGGATTGCTGCGAATTTCGGTAAAACCTGCCGATGATGTTCACCTGCAAAACCTTGTTCGGTATTTTGTAAAAGGCAGTAGTGCATCCTCAGAACAGGTTGAAACAGCTGTAACCGACAGCTGCAAACGGCTGATTGAGCCTTCTATTGAAAATGAATTTGCCACTCTGTCGAAAGAGAAGGCGGATGATGAGGCTATCAGGGTTTTTGCAGAAAACTTACGTCAGCTTCTGCTTGCACCACCTTTAGGGCAGCAGCGTGTTATGGCAATTGATCCAGGGTACCGCACAGGGTGTAAAATCGTATGTCTGGACGAACAGGGAAATTTACTGCACAACAGTACAATTTATCCGCATAAACCGCAGGAAGATAAAAAGGGGGCGGCAAAAAGAGTTACCTCTCTGGTTGAAATGTATAAAATTGATGCACTGGCTGTTGGTAACGGTACCGCCGGACGGGAAACCGAAGCTTTTATAAAAAAACTTCATTTCAATAAAAATATAAAAGTTTATGTGGTAAATGAAGACGGTGCATCGGTTTATTCGGCATCGGCGATTGCCAGACAGGAGTTTCCGCAGTACGATGTTACAGTCAGGGGGGCCGTGTCTATCGGAAGGCGGTTAATGGATCCGCTGGCCGAACTGGTAAAGATTGACCCGAAAAGTATCGGGGTCGGACAGTATCAGCATGATGTGGACCAGAAAAAACTGAAAAGCGGCCTTGACTCGGTTGTAGAGCTGAGTGTAAATTCGGTTGGCGTTAACCTGAATACCGCAAGCAGCCATTTGTTAACATATGTTTCAGGCCTGGGGCCGCAATTGGCACAAAACATTGTTGACTACCGAAAAGAGAACGGGATGTTCATGTCCCGCGCCGAACTGATGAATGTGCCGCGTCTCGGGCCAAAAGCTTTTGAACAGAGTGCAGGATTTTTGCGAATTGCAGGTGCTGAAAACCCGCTTGACAATTCTGCCGTACATCCGGAATCATACCATATTGTTGAAAAAATGGCAGCCGATTTAAAATGTCCGGTTACCGATTTGATGCAAAATGAAGAGTTAATCTCAAAAATCAATATTTCGGAATATGTTACCGGGCAAACCGGCTTACCCACTTTAAAGGATATTAAAAACGAGTTGTTGAAACCCGGCCGAGATCCGAGAAAACTGATAAAAGTTTTTGAATTTGCCGAAGGAGTTTATAAAATCGAAGATTTAAAAGAAGGAATGATTTTACCGGGAATTGTTAATAACATCACAAAATTTGGTGCTTTTGTGGATATAGGCGTAAAACAGTCGGGACTTATTCATGTTTCCGAACTTGCCGACCGTTTTATATCTGATCCCAATGAAATTGTAAAGCTTCACCAGCATCTTAAAGTCAGGGTAAAAGAGGTGGATATTCAGCGTTTACGAATTCAGCTTTCACTAAAAGGGGTGGAACAAAGTTAAGTTTCCCCTATTTTTAGAATATCAGCAGTTTGCTTGCTACATTAAAATAGATTATTACTCCCAGAATATCGGCTATTGATGTAATAAGCGGAGCACTTGCGGTTGCCGGGTCAACTTTCAGTTTTGTAAAAATAAACGGCAGCAGCATTCCTATTAAACTACCCGAAACAACAATTAAAACCATGGTAATAGCCAGTACATATATAATTTCAGGGCTTCGCCATGCAGCGAGAATACTTACTCCCAATGCCATTGTAACTCCAAGCAGCAGGGAAACTGCAAACTCTTTCCTGAGCAGTTTCAGCCAGTCTTTGGTTTGAACATCGCCAATTGCAAGGGCACGAATCATAAGTGTTGCCGATTGTGAGCCGGCATTTCCGCCACTGTCTATTAACAATGGCAGGAAAAATACGAGAGCAATGGCAGATTCCAGAACATTTTCAAATTTTGAAATTACGGCACCCGAAAAAACATTGACAAAAACCAGTGCCGTAAGCCACAACACTCTCTTTTGATACAAAAAAGTGACAGTGGCCTGCAATGGGCTTATAATCGCCTCCTGAACAGCCCCGAATTTGTGGAAGTCTTCGGTATCTTCCTCTTCGGCAACGTCCATAACGTCGTCAACCGTAACTATTCCAAGCAAAATACCTTCAGTGTCTATAACCGGCAGTGCAACACGGTCTTGATCCTTGAAAATTGAAACTGCAGTTTCCTGATCGTCAAAAGCACTCAGTGCAGTAAATTTTTTATCAGAAATATCACCAATAACCTGTTCGGGTGATGCAAGAATTATTTCCCGCATTCTGATATCGTCAATCAGTTTCCAGTTATTGTCAACAACATAAATGACATTAAGCGTTTCAGAATCGTGTCCGAACTGACGTATGTGATCGAGTGTCTGCTGAATTGTAAAGTGGGGCTTAACTGCAACATATTCGGGGGTCATAAGCCTTCCGATACTGTCTTCGGGATACCCCAGCAGTTTTTTTGCAGTTTCCCTGTTTTCGGGGGTAAGCAGCTGAATCAGCCGCTGAGTGATGTTTCCGTGTAATTCTTCCAAAAAGGCGGTTCTGTCGTCCGGTTCCATGTCGTTAAGCAGTTCCGCAACTTTTGAAGCATGCTGGGCAAGCCCTTCAATTATCTCTTCCTGTTTATCGAATGATAACTCCTGAAAAACATCTTTTGCCTGTTCGCGTCCTAAAAAACGAAACAACAAAATTGATTCAAACTCTTTGCTTCGTTCAATAATTTCGACAATTTCAAGGTATTCAGACTCATGAAGTGTGCTTCTCAGTTTTTTCCACTCTTTGTTTTCAATAAGTTCCAGCAGGTCTTTTTCTTCAAGTGCTACCATAATAATCTCCTTTTAGTCTTTCCCAAAAGGAGAATTTATCCTTTATGAGAAAGAACAGTTAATTTTCAAGTATATACACGGATCATCGTCCATTTACCAATTTTTTAAATTCAGGCGAAAGTAGCTATTTAAAATTTGAATGGAACAGTTTTTTATTAAAAAATTTCAGAAAAACGAAAAGAGAGAGTCAAACAAGAGTAAAGCCTGTGATATTCAGGAATATATGCAATTTTAACTTATTTTCATTTATCAATAATATTTAATAATTCTCTGTATTCAGGCCTTCCGGGATATAACCGGTTTAATTCTTTAATGTAAAATGCCGCACTTTTGCTGTTTCCTGTTTGCAAATACAAATGTGACATTGCATAAAGCAATCTTTCATTTCCGGGATTGTTTTTCAGTCCGCCGGAAAATGCTTTTTCAGCCTCCTTTATTTTTAATTGCTGCTGATAAAGCAGTCCCAGATTATAATATGCCGATGAATTATGACTGTTTATTTCAGTAGTTTTTGTTAGATAATAAATTGCCGAATCAGGCCTGTTCATTTCCGCATATAAAATTCCTAACGAATACCAGGCGTGGTCAAAAAGAGGTTCCTGTTCCGTAACCTTTTTTAACAGAGAAACAGCTTTTTCATTCTCACCGGCAGAGTTATAAATCAGTGCCAGATTCATTCGTGCCATATTCTGGTAATTATCCTTTTTCAGTGTTTCCTCGTAATACTTTTTTGCGAGTTCAGTCTGGCCCGTGCGGTGGTAATACTGCCCCAGAAACAGCTTTTCCGACGGAAAATCGGCATTGTTTGCACGTGCTGTAAAAAAGTCTTCACTTACACTGTTAAACTGTGCTGCCACATCGGCAGGCATTGAGGAAACATCTGTACCAGCAATTGAATTAAAAGCGGCATGACGAACAATACGGGCGGTGTCATAAAGCATTTTTACAAAATATCCGGTATTTTCAGTGCTGTTGTACATATCCAGTCCTTCCAGAGCCGTGCGCCGCACCAGCTCCGACGGATTGTCAAGTGCATTTATCAAGACCTCCCATGCTTCACTGCCGGCATAATTTTGCAGATGGTAAACAGCAGTGGCTTTGGCAATATCAGGAATTGTATCACTATTTATAAACCGTTTTATTTCCTTTACATCCGATTGGTTATGTGCTGCTTTCAGCAACAGTTCCGAAAAATGAAATCTTCGTTCTTTTCCATACCATTTTTCTACATGTGCCGAAGCCCAGTCTGCCGTTTTATCGCTGTGACATTCATTGCATGCATTCGGCACGTCATATTTCACACTTAAATCGGGGCGTGGCACCCTGAAGCTGTGGTCGGGCCTGTAATCATTAACCATGTAATATTGTCCGGGCATATGGCAGCTTTCGCATTTAGCTCCTTCAGAACCGGGATTGTGAAAATGATGGCTTCTGTTGTCGTAAACATTGATATCGTGACACTGCAGGCAGAGCCGGTTACCTTCAAACCTGCGTTTATAGGTGTGCGGATCATGACAATCAATACATTTCACGCCTTCCCTGTACATTTTACTTTGTGTAAATGAACCCCATACATAAACTTCATCCAGTATTTGTCCGTCGGCATGATAGAGCCCCGGCCGTAATATTTCGGGACTGTACTGCTGCATCCAGTGTTCGTTGTGGTTAAAGCTGTTATTTAGCTGCGACCTGCGTGAATGACATCTGACACAAAACTGCATTTGTTCCTGCTGCTCCGAGTTTCTGCCCAAATATATTTTTCCCTGAACCTCTTCGGCATCAGGATTGAGCATCGACAGTCTTACATGCTCGCTTCCGGGACCGTGGCACGCTTCACAGGCAATATTTATTTCATTATAAGTTGTATGATAACTGTCGCTACCGGCATTATAATTTTTCTGAAGGTTTGTGGAGTGGCAGTCGGCACACATGCTGTTCCAGGTTTGCGAGCCGCCTGTCCAGTGAAGCCACTCACTGCTGTGTATCTGCAAATCGGGATAAAGGTCGAACCATTTGTTATCCTTGCTGTCCCATGCAATATGTGTGCACTGGTAGCGTCCGTCAGGAAATTCAATCAAATACTGCTGCAACGGATAATATCCGAATGTATAGGCAATTTTAAATGTGTCCGGCCTGCCTTCGCGGTTTTCCAGCTGCATGTAGAACGAATCACCCTTTTTAAACATTCTGTTGGTAAAACCTTTGCTCTTAAAAACCGCATTCTCAAAGTTTCCCAGAACAGTTTCCGAACCGGCAGTCTGCATCGCTTTATAATGATCTGATTTTGTCCATGCTTCATACTCCTCTTCATGACACTGTTTGCAGGTGCTGCTTCCTGTAAAATACGCTTCGTATGTGATATTGCCGGCACTTTTGTTTAAAAAGTTAAACTCAAACCTGCTTATGAATAAAAGAAGTATCAATGTTAAAAAGAGGGTAAGTGCCGCAATGGCAAATTTATTTTTAAAATAAGCTTTCATTTCACCGTTTTGCTTTCAATTTCAGATTACCTGACAAACCAACTTTTTGCACAGTTTCTTTATGGATTGAATACAAAAAAGACAAACAATCGGAATATTATTTTGTTTCACTATGTATCGCAGCACAATAATGAAAGAAGATGAAAGATGAATCTGAAAATAATGATAGTGAAAAATTTAAAATAAATGAACTGTATCATTCAGATAATTATAATAGTTCATCATCTGTGAAATTACTTTCTCCTAATTTTTTATTTCAAAATAACAAAAGAAAACATTTTATCTCACTCAAACCTATTTTTGTTACAAATGTAAACACTGATGTTGTCAACAAATTTGCAGGTATTACGGGGCTTTCATTCAATTCGGAAGCAAAAACGACTAATAATGTTTGTTTTATAAACAGTTCTGATGTGCGCGATGATTACAAAATTACATTTTCGGCTGATGATATTTTTAATTATGTGACAGCCCTGCTTCATTCACCGGAGATTAACAACCAAAAATCAGACGGACATAAAACAGAATCACCGGCAATACCCTACCCCTCTGATTCTGAAATGTTCTGGAAAATTGCAGGTCTGGGGAAACAACTCTATGAAATTTCACTTTTAAATTCATCCTGTGTTACAGAAAGATATTCTGAATTGAAGCATGAAAACATTGACGGTGAATCAGAACAACTTACACGGCAAATTGACAGAACTTTAAAAAGATTCAAATATCTGTAATGACTGACAACCTTAAAAATTGGAATTTTGTATAACAGAATATTGAAACGAAGCTATCATATTCACAAATAA
>CAZXTX010000129.1:7051-8174 GCA_964643695.1 uncultured Mariniphaga sp.
TATTAGTTAGTATAAATATTTTGTTTACAAAGGCACAAGAGGTTCAGAGCTTGAATAGCATAAAACTCGGAACAGACGGCCCATATTATATTTATGAACAGAAAATATCAGGACAAATGACGCTGAATCTTGGAATTGGCGGAGGTATTGGATTTACCGCAAAAAAGGTTTTTATTACACCTGCTTTTCTGACTGAGCCAAGGTTTTATTATAACATTAAGAAGAGACATCAGGCAGGTAAGTTTAATAATAACTCCGCTGATTTTTTATGCCTGACTTCCGGGTTATATTTTGGTTCCATATTTTATAAAAATAAAGAAATAAGTGCATTTATTATACCGGGTTGGGGACTGAGGCGTTCACTATCAAATCATTTCATGTTTGAGATGATGCTTGGAAGTGGTATTTTGTTGGATAACAAGAATGTAAGCTTCCTTCCTGGAATAAATTTTCGATTAGGGTATATTTTCTAATTTATTTATTGCTTTGGTTTGCTGTAATAAACATAAGATATTTCTGCTTATCTCTGTAACTGTTTTTCTTCATTTTGTTTCATTTACAGATATATCCGCACAAAATGTGGTAGTTAAAGGATATATTCGCGATGAACTTTCACACGAGTCCCTTCCATACGCTACAATCTATCTGCCGGAAAAGAAAACAGGAATTTCGGCTAATCAATATGGTTATTTCAGTCTGATCGTTAGTGCCGTAGAAACAGAAATCGAAGTATCGTATGTAGGATATGAAGCTGTAAAAAAGTTTATAGAATTTAAGACAGACACTACTATAAACTTTTTTCTTTCACCTCCTTTAATTAAAGAAGTTGTTATTTCAGCACACCGGAATAAATCTCCCTCTACCGGAATTAACCATACAGCCATACCCATGACAAAAATAAGAGAAATTCCTCCCCTCCTTGGAGAGTACGATCTTATTAAAGCCCTTGCACTGACTCCCGGGGTAAATACCAGTGGTGAAATCAGCAGCGGTCTAATGGTACGTGGCGGAACACCCGACCAGAACCTTGTCCTGCTCGATGGTGCGACCACGTATAACAATACGCATCTGTTCGGATTCATCAGCAATTTTAATCCTTCTTCAATTTCCAGCGCTGAGTTGA
>CAZXTX010000130.1:0-8090 GCA_964643695.1 uncultured Mariniphaga sp.
AAGGAAGCCAACGACGGTTCAATACTTGAAAGATTCTATTCAAACAGGGAATAAACCTGCAAAACATATCAAACATAAAATAATTCACTATTCGCTCCGGTCAAACACGTGTTTAACATTACTGTATCTGCCATAATCATCCCTATCTATTTAATAAGTAGTTTAAAATACTTTTTGTTTCTTTGCCGGTTAAAATGACAGACTTTTTAAAGTTAAAGACAAATTTTCAAAATAATTAAATGAAAAGAAATTCAAAAGATTATATGTTACTTGCACTCAAAGGAATGGGAATGGGTGCGGCAGATGTGATACCCGGAGTGTCGGGCGGCACAATTGCTTTTATTACAGGAATATATGAAGAGCTGATAAATTCCATCAAATCAATTAATCTGAATACCCTTAAACTGCTGTTTTCATTTAAGATTAAGGATTTTTGGAAAGCAGTTAACGGAAATTTTCTGATAAGCATTTTATTGGGAATCGCAATCAGTATTTTCTCACTGGCCAAAGGTATGCAATACCTACTGAATCATTATCCCATAATGGTCTGGTCATTCTTTTTCGGGCTTGTTGCAGCCTCGGTAATTTTTGTGGCACGCACCATAAAAAAATGGGATGCGGTAACTGTTATTGCAGGAATTGCAGGTGCTGTTTCAGCCTATTTCATAACAATTATTTCTCCGGCTGAAGCAAACACAACATGGTTTTTCATCTTTATTTCGGGAGCAATTGCAATCTGTGCAATGATTCTGCCCGGAATATCAGGCAGCTTTATCTTAGTACTGATGGGGATGTACAAATTTATTCTGGGAGCCGTAAGTGATTTTAACATTCCTGTAATGCTTGTTTTTATTGCAGGTGCAGTTATCGGAATAATCGCCTTTTCCAATTTACTTTCGTGGCTTCTCAAAAAGTATCACAACCTGACAATCGCACTGCTTACAGGATTTATGGTTGGTTCGCTTAACAAGGTATGGCCATGGAAACAGATTACCGAAACTTTTACTGACAGGCATGGAGAGTTGCGTCCGCTGGCCGAAAGTAACATTCTTCCAAAAACATATGAAACAATAACAGGCAGCGAATCGTTTCTCTTTGGTGCTGTTTTGCTTGCCGTTATCGGCTTTTCACTTATTTTTATCATTGAAGGTTTAACAAAACAAAAAAAATGAAACAATACGGTTTAGTCGGCTTTCCGCTTGTACACTCTTTTTCAAAACGTTTTTTTTCCGAAAAGTTTGAAAAGGAAAATACCAATGCCGTTTATTTAAATTTCGAAATTAAAAACATATCGGATTTCCCCGGAATAATTAAAAACAATCCGAATCTTAAAGGGCTTAATGTTACCATTCCGCACAAACAGGCAGTCATGCCTTTTCTTGACGAAATGGATGAAGCAGCCGAAAAAGTCGGAGCCGTTAACACAGTCAAAATTTTACGTGAAGGTGATAAAATTATTTTAAAAGGATTCAATACCGATACTTGGGGCTTTGAAACATCACTAAAACCCCTTTTAAAAAATCATCATAAAAAAGCACTGATTCTGGGAACCGGCGGCGCATCAAAAGCAATAAAATATGTACTTGACAAACTGCAAATCGACTTTATCTCAGCATCAATTGAAGAGCTGAAAGAAAAAGAAATCAGATACGAAAACATTGATGAAAAAATTATAACCGAACATTTATTAATCATCAATGCCACGCCTCTGGGTACCTTTCCCGATATTGAAAAATTCCCGCCTGCTCCTTATGGGTATATTACCGAAAAGCACCTGCTGTTTGACCTCGTTTACAACCCTGAAACAACAATGTTTATGAAAAAAGGGGAAGAACGCGGTGCCACAGTTAAAAACGGTTATGAAATGCTGATGCAGCAGGCCTTGAAGTCATATGAAATCTGGAATAAATAAGTTAAACATGAAAGAAAAGAAAAAAATATTGTTTGTATGTCTTGGAAATATCTGCCGATCACCCAGTGCGGAAGCAGTTTTTAAATACAAAGTTGAAAAAGAAGGTTTTAAAGATAAATACGTAATTGACTCGGCAGGTACCGGAGCCTGGCATGCCGGCAAACCTGCTGATAAACGTATGCGGAAACATGCAGAAAAAAGAGGCTATGACCTTACCAGCATTGCAAGACAATTTGATCCGAATACCGATTTTGAAGATTTTGATATGATAATAGGTATGGATGACGAAAATATTGCAGATCTTAGAGAGCTTGCACAAAATGAAGAACATTTGAATAAAATCCACAAAATGACTGATTTCAGCAAAGAGTGGAGCTACGATGAAGTGCCTGACCCATATTACGGGGGAGCCGACGGATTTGAACTGGTTCTCGATCTGCTGGAAGATGCAACCGAAGGGCTTTGGGAAAAAACAAAAGAATAAAACAGATTCAGGAATCAATTTTAACTGACACCGATACAAATCCGGGTTGCTTTTCAAAAATATCAACCAGTTCCTGAACATTCAGTTTGTGTGTTACCCCAACAAGCATGGTGATTTTGTCGATTGTATCGTTTACGTTTCTGTCGAAACCAATTGAATTAACCGATATATCCATAGTTTCAAGGATTCCCCTGTAATCTTCAATATCATAACTATGTTTTTTAAGGGAAAGCACAATTCTTCTCAGAGTTCTTTCCTTAAAGAAAAATTTTTCGAAAAGATTCATAATTGTCAGTGCAAACAGAATAACCACTACCCCGATAATTCCTACTACATACATTCCGGCACCCACTGCCAGTCCCACTGCGGCAGTAGCCCATATTGAAGCTGCGGTGGTAAGCCCTTTTACATTTGCCCCAAATCTGAGAATTGCCCCTGCTCCCAAAAAGCCTATTCCGGAAACAACCTGTGCCGCAATTCTGCCGGGGTCACCGTTCTGAAACTCCGTAAAGGTTTGCGGAAGATAAATTGAAATAAGCATCGCCATGGTTGAGCCTATGCTTATAAGAATATGTGTGCGAAGTCCGGCAGGCTGATTATGTGTTTCACGCTCAATACCAACAAGAGCACCAAGCAAAAAGCTTACTAAGAATCTTATCAGTGACGATTCCCATGTTACTTCAGTTGAAGCGACAATCTGATTAATATATTCTATCATTTATCCTTTTTGACTTCGAAATTACGAAATTAAAATATCAGTACAACATTCAGACTTCAGCTGACTAAAACAGAGTTTTTTATTTGTGGAAATATTTGCCGGTAAAGAAATATCTAATTTTCAAAATGATAAAGGAATGTAATCAGGGCATCATAAGCAGGTTTTACCTGATTTTCAATTTCAACCACTATTTTTACCTGAACTTTTGTTACTCCGCGAAGGTTTCGAATATCATGCAATGACACAATTGCCCTGATTCTGTCGTTTACCAAAACAGGCTGCTGAAACTTCAGTTTTTCGATTCCGTAGTTCACAATCATTTTAACATTTCGTACCTCAACAATTGAATACCACAAATAGGTAAGCATTGACAATGTCAAATATCCGTGTGCTATTGTACTTTTAAAAGGCGATTCTTTTTTTGCTTTTTCCGGATCTGTATGAATCCATTGAAAATCAAGAGTTGCATCGGCAAATTTATCAATCTGATTCTGAGTAATTTTAATATATTCGGAAGTACCTATTAACTTACCCGAAAAAGCTGCAAATTCATCATAACTGTTAATGATTGTTTTTTCCATGTTCCGGCGAATTTTATGGATGCAAATAAAGCTATTTTTATTGTTTTCATAAAAAAAGAATGCCGGTACAGAACAATATAAACCTGTTTTTCTATAAGTTGACCGAATATTAAGCCTTTCTGTTCCAAACTTAAACAAACCCTTATATCTGAATTTATTTCCCAATTTTGCAAATCATTAGTTTTCAATGAAAAATATCTTCAGAAATACCACTTTTCTTGCAATTGTTGCAGCCTGGCTCTGGTCAACGGCTTTTGTCGGAGTCAAAATAGGGCTTGAATATCACACACCGCTACAATTTGCAGGAATTCGCTTTTTTATTGCCGGGATTCTCATTTTAATAATATTCGGAAAATTCAAACTGTTTTTCAAAGAGATAAAGGCTAACTTCAAACTTGTTTTCTTTCTTTCCCTCATTCAGATATTTTTTCAGTATGCCATGTTTTATACCGGGCTGAACCTTGTTCCGGGTGCCCTGGGTGCAATGATAATCGGCTCGTCACCGCTATTTGTTGCCATTGTGGCTCATTTTGCAATGCATAACGATAAAATGACCCCGATGAAAACCGTCAGCATATTAATAGGCGTTGCAGGAATTGCAATAATAACTCTTGGCCGTACAGAAGTTGAAATGAAAAATGAACTGGAACTTCTTGGAATTATACTTCTGCTGGCAAACAATATTTTTTCAGGATATGCAAATGTAATTGTTTCAAAGTCGCCACCAACAATTTCACCATATACACTCAGCTCTTCCACTTTAATAATTGGCGGTTTTTTGCTGATGCTGGTTTCTGTTCCCATTGAAGGGATTAACACCGGTCCGTTTCCCGTAAAATATTACGCTGCTTTAGGCTGGCTCAGCTTTTTATCGGCGGCAGCACTGTCAATATGGTTTGTATTGTTGAGACGGCCGGGAGTAAAAGTTTCAATTCTGAACGTATGGAAATTCCTCATCCCGGTTTCGGGTGCCATTTTAAGCTGGATAATTCTTGAAAACGAGCATCCCGATGCAACTTCAATTGCCGGAATGATTATAATCGCACTTTCCCTTATTACACTAAATTATTCAAACCGCCGCACAGCAGACTAAAATACAATAATTAAAATCCAGCAAACCACTTTAATATTGCTGAATAATTTAATTTATGTTTTGACGAGAAACCGCATATTTTCACCCACATTAAATTGCACCTGCAAAAAAAACAACAAAATCATTACGTTTTGATTGTCTGTAAAAATCATGATTTTATTTACAATTATTTAATTAATCAAATCATCTCCCACTCAGCTATTTACAAACAAAATATTGTTATTGTTTTTGTAAAAAAGTGTATATTTATATATTAACTAAAAGATGTAAAGTCATGAGAAAAATTCATTTATTCATTATTTTGCTTACGGCAGCTTCATTAATACCTGCCGGGTGTTCTCAGCAAACTGTTATGCCTGTAAAACAGATTCCTTTAGAAGATTTTTTTCGTAATCCAGAGAAGTTTGATTACGAGATTTCTCCTGAGGGGAAATATTATTCTTATATGGCACCTTACAAAAACCGGATGAATATTTTTGTGGTAAAAATAGGTGAAAATGAACCCTTAATGCTTACCAGCGACACTGCCCGTAATATTGCAGGCTATTTCTGGGCTAATGAGAACCGTATTCTTTACCTGAAAGACACCGGCGGTGATGAAAACTTCAAATTGCTCGCAGTAAATGCCGATGGCAGCAATCCTAAAGCACTTACAGATTTTGAAGGGGTAACAACCACAATAATTGATGATCTTAAAGATATTCCCAATGAAGTTATAATAGGATTGAACAAACGCAATCCCATGGTATTTGATCCCTACCGCCTTAATATTGATACCGGAGAACTTATCCTGCTTGCCGAAAATCCGGGTACCATACAGGATTGGATGACCGACCATGATGGCAAACTACGACTGGCAACAGCAATAGAGGATGGAGTAAACACAAGTATTCTCTATCGTGACAATGAAGACGAGAAGTTTCGCAGCATACTCACTACCAGCTTCAAAGAATCAGTCTTGCCTGTTTTTTTCAGTTTCGACAATAAATTGCTTTATGCCATTTCAAATCTTGGCAGAGATAAGCAAGCAGTAGTAATTTTTGATCCCAATACCGGAAATGAAACAGAAATCCTGTACGAAAATGCAGATTATGATGTGTCAGATTTGTCTTATTCGCGTAAACGCAAAATAATTACTAGTGCAAATTATACTTCCTGGAAACGCGAAAAATATTTTTTTGATAATGAAACCAAAAATATGTTTACCCGTCTCTCCCGCGATTTGGGAAATTACGAATTTGATATCAACTCAAACACCCGCAATGAAGACAAGTATATAATCCGTACATGGAGCGACAGATCACTGGGTGCCTACTACCTGTATGACAAGCAAAGTGATGAACTTGTAAAAATCACAGAGATAAGTCCCTGGATTGATGAAAATGAAATGGCTCCCATGACACCCATACAGTACACCTCACGCGATGGCCTTACCATTCATGGTTATCTTACTCTTCCCGGAGGCTATACCATGAAAAATGCAAAAAATCTTCCGGTGATTATGAATCCTCACGGAGGGCCCTGGGCACGCAACTCATGGGGCTTTAATCCGGAAATACAGTTTTTGACTAACCGCGGGTTTGCAGTTTTACAGGTTAATTTCAGGGGGTCAACAGGTTATGGTCGCAGTTTTCTTGAAGCTTCATTCAAACAGTGGGGTCAGGCCATGCAAGACGATATCAGCGATGGTGTAAACTGGCTGATTGATCAGGGTATTGCCGATAAAAACCGCATTGCAATTTACGGAGGAAGCTATGGCGGATATGCCACACTTGCGGGACTTGCATTCACTCCTGAACTTTATGCCGCCGGCATTGATTATGTGGGTATCTCAAACCTTTTCACCCTTTTGAACACCGTTCCGCCTTACTGGAAACCCAGACTCGGTATATTTTACGAAACGATTGGCGATCCTGTAAAAGACAGTGTGATGCTCAGAAAGGTTTCCCCCGTATTTCATGCCGATAAAATTACTGCTCCTTTGTTTGTTGCCCAGGGTGCCAACGATCCCCGGGTAAACATTAACGAATCGGATCAGATAGTGGCTGCACTTAAAGAACGCAATGTGGAAGTTGAATATATGGTAAAAGATAACGAAGGCCATGGATTTCACAATGAAGAAAACCGCTTCGATTTTTACAGGGCGATGGAAAACTTCCTGAACCGGCACCTGCTGAAATAGAATATATTTACATTTATTCTTTTACCGGTTTTCATCCAATACCAGAAGTTCAATCTTCCTGAATTCAGTGGGATGACTTTCGGCCTGAATGGAAATTGTACCTTTTGTAATAATCAGATTTCCATATTCGGCAAGCAATTTCTCATAATATTCCTCTCTCGGATCGAGCTGGGGCTTTTCATAACTCATCACCTGCACTCCGTCAACAAAATGAGTTATAAAATCGCCGCCGCGCACTTCCACTTCTGCCGTAACCCACTGATCGCCGTGAAAGGTTTTTGAACTGGAATTGGTGCAGTGTCTTTCAATTAATTCACCGTCTATAACCACATTGGTACCGGGTGTGCACAAATTCAAGGTTGATCTTTCATTTGTACCGTCACCGCCAAGCAGCTGAACTTCAATTGAAACAGGAAAATCCTGATCCACCTCCATTGATTCGGCACTCTGTCCGTGCAGCATCAGGCCGTTGTTTCTGAATGCCCAGCCCGGCCCGCCTTTAACCTGATTACCAACAAAACGATATTCCACCCTCAAACGGTAGTGCGAAAATTCACCTTTGTAAAACAGATGTCCGAACTGACTGTCCCACTCATCCCATTCATCATATGAAACCTTTAAAATTCCGTTTTCAACCCCAAAAGTGTTTCTGAAATTATGGCCAAGTTCATAACCGGCAAACTTCACCTGCCAGTCATCCAGGTCTTTGCCGTTAAAAAGCTGTATCCATTCCTCACCGGATTCCTCAGCTTTTGCCTTTTCGGCTTTCTGACGTGATTTTTGACCCGAACCACAGGCAAACAATAAAAAAATTGCTGCAATACCAATAACTTTAGTTCCGACAGATGTAAAACGCATATTAATTGATTTTAGATTTTTAAAACAAAAAAATGAAAAATAAAGATAATAAAAAACTGTAATGAAACATTTTTCACATCTAATTTCTATGAAACTATAGGTATAGAAAGCAACAGAATTCAGTTAATACTGTGTTTTTATTTTGGTTGTTTAAGGCAGGCAGATAATCTGTTTCGTCGTTTTTACAGCTTATACGAATTGTATTTACAAAATAGTCCAAACTGTTTTGTAAATTTATGCCGATGATTAAAATATTTAGAAC
>CAZXTX010000131.1:0-8075 GCA_964643695.1 uncultured Mariniphaga sp.
TACCATTTGCGTGTTCTTCCCTGTAAATTATTCAGCACGTCAATTGTAATATTTACATCGTTTACAACCTGAAAGTCAAACATTCCCACGCAAATAAAGTCGGCACCGTTTTTAAATGCCCAGTTAAATCCGTCTTCAGGGGCTATTGCACCTGCAGCAAGAACTTTGTAACCCATAACGGGTACACCTGCCTGTTCAACAAATTCCACTGTGCGGTCGGGGAAAGGACAAAAACAGTTGTCGTGAAACATGTTGTGGTCAGAATATTTTTTTCCGTCCACTTCAAAAGGTTTCCGGTTTTCACGCGGATGTGCCGACCAGTAATTGTCGTGATGCATAGATTTCATATAGTAGTCGGGAATTATTCCCCGTTCCCTGCATTCAATCAGTGAGTCAATTGTATGTGCTGCAAGTCCTGCCGTATAGCCCTGTGAACGGATTCTGTCCAACATTCTTTCAATTACGTCAAATTTGCCGTCACGAACCAGCCAGTCGCACTGGTTTCCCTGAATCTGAATAATATCCATCCCTTTGTCAATTGCCTTGTCAATATTTACAAAATAGTCGTTTTTCGCCATTTCAGGATGAACCTGACAGATTACCCTGATTTTGCTGCCGGTCATTTTTCTGTATTTCACCATGGTGTCAATTGTGGGAAAACCGATGTTTATGGTGTCAATACCTGCTTTTTCAGCCAGCATCAGTGTTTCAAAAATTTTCATCTCGGTGTTGTATGCCCTGAAAAGAGAAGACGCATAAATGAGGTCGCGCGCGTGTGCCCATCCTCCAATGAGGTTTCCGCCCATAACAAGTCTGCTGATTGTGTGGTTTCCGATTTTTCCTTTGGGCAGTTCGCCTTTCAGTTCGTTAATCCCTGCACTTCCAATTTGTATTGTTGCTCCTGAAAGCGTGTCAACTCCGTAATTGCGGCTTTCCCTGAAAGCTCTCCAGCCGATAATCCCAAGTGCAGGCAAAGTGGCAAGGTTTTTCAGTGCCTCCCTTCTTGAAGGAACTGATTCGTTTTTATTTTCCAGAGTATTGCCTGCGTGTTTTGTTTTTATTAAAAGGTTTTGCAGCATGTACAGCCCGTACCCTTTTTCTTTTATAAAAAGCAGCAGCAGAAGGGCAGCAGCCTCAAGAAAATTTCTGTTTACAATATAGTAGCTGCCTTCAATTGATGAAAACAGTGAACCGCCAAAAGGAGGATATGCAAAATAGTAGAGTGTAAGCAGCAAAATTCCTGAAACAGAAGCCAAACGGATAAACATTCCTAAAAACAGGGCTAATCCGATTAAAAGCAAAGCAGCAATATTAACCGGGTCAACAATCTTCATTATTCCTTCAGAAGCTGTCAGCCAGTGATAAAATCCGGCAAGCGGGCCTGTGGCATTTGCAAGATAGCCGGTGGATGTCCAGCCTGATGACCATAATTTCACAAGCCCTTCGTATAAAAAGTGCCAGCCGACTGCAACCCTTAAAAAAGTCACAACAAATTTTTTAAAGTCCTGATATTTCATAATAATGCTGATTATCTGTAAATTAATTTCAAAGATATATAGCAGGATTTTGAAAAAACATTTTATAAAACAGAAAAACTAACTTTTTTATTTAAATTTGTAGTATTGAGTACAAAATTCAGTTTGAAAAAAGTTGCTTCCATATCAGTTGTGGCATTTACAAGCATATTGATGCTTGTTGTGTCAGTAATTCCGCATCATCATCATCACAACGGGAAGGTGCATTTTATTAATGGAAAAGAACACAGTCATAACCATAGCTGCGAAATTCCGTCAGACCGGCATCAGAATGACCAGGCTGAAAACAGCAATTGTTTTGTGCACAGCTCTTTTGTGGTATATTTTACAGATCCCGAATCAAACAATAAAATTGCCGGCCCTGAATTAACAGAACATCATCTGTTTTTTCCGGTAATTCCTGATTTTTTTCTGAAAATTTCAGCACTTGTTTCATCAAATAAGATCAATTACGGGGAATATATATGCCATTACAAATCACCCAAAATCTGCCTGTCAAACGAATTACGGGCTCCTCCCTCTCTTGTTTCCTAAATTCTGATTTTTAATCCATTGGCATTTTATTCTGCCTTTCGGAATAATTTTTCAACGAGATTCTGCTATCACTACTTTATTTAACTGTTCCGGCTTTTACAGGCTGAACAGACTGTTTGACAGAGTGTTTATTTCCAATCAATTTTTAAAATGAGAACAATAATAATTTCCATTTTTACGGCTGCAGCTGTTTTTACTGCGGGCTGTAATACAGGAACCAAACATACAGAACATTCACACGGGGAAACCCATGAACATTCGCATGGCCATGACCATGACCACGACCATGACCACGACCATGATCATGAGCACGATCACGACCATTCCGATGAAATACATTTTTCAGCGGAACAGGCTGAAGCTGTCGGCCTTGAACTTGAAATAATTGAACCCGGCACATTCCGGCAGGTTATCAAAACCAGCGGGCACATTCAGGCTGCTCAGGGCGATGAGGTAACAATTGCAGCTACTGCAAATGGTGTTGTTTCATTTGTCAACCGTTCTTTAGCACAGGGTGTGAGCCTGAAAAACGGTGAGGCAATTGCAAATATTTCTGCTCAAAGACTGCCTGACGGTGATCCGGCGGTAAAAGCCAGAATTGAATTTGAGGCTGCCGAAAGGGAATTCAGGCGTGCTGAGGAACTTGTTAATGACCAGATTATTTCTGTAAGGGACTTTGAAGAGAAACGAACACGCTACGAAACTGCAAAAAATATCTACGAGTCTCAGGCTTCGCAGCATACCGGAAAAGGAGTCAGCATACATTCCCCAATTAACGGGTTTGTAAAAAAACTGCTTGTTAAGCAAGGTGATTTCGTTTCTGTGGGGCAGCCGGTTGCCGTGGTTACGCAAAACCGCCGCCTTCAGCTGAGGGCTGAGCTGTCTGAAAACTACTTTAAAAATGTCAGAAATATAGGAAGTGCCAATTTTATAATGGCGTATGACAATATATTGTATAAGTTGGAAGATATGAACGGAAGGCTGGTTTCAGCCGGCAAAACCGCCGATGAACAGTCGTTTTATATTCCGGTAACTTTTGAGTTTGATAATATCGGCGATATTATTCCGGGTTCGTTTGCAGAGGTTTATCTGCTTTCTGTTCCTCAGGAAAATGTGCTTTCAGTTCCTGTTTCGGCAATTACTGAAGAGCAGGGGCTTTATTTTGTTTATTTGCAGGTGCATGACGAAGATTATGTAAAACAGGAGGTTTCACCTGGGCAAAGTGATGGTGAGAGATTTCATATAATTTCAGGATTGTCACCGGGCGATAAAGTTGTTATCAAAGGGGTATATCAGGTTAAGCTGGCTGCAATATCATCAGTTATTCCGGAAGGCCATACCCACAGTCATTAATTAAAACGGAACATGTCATGTTGAATAAAATCATAAAATTTTCACTGAATAACCGGATGATGATTGTGGTACTGGCTGTTTTGCTGATGCTGGCCGGAGTTTATACCGCAATTCATATGGAGGTTGATGTTTTTCCCGACTTGAATGCTCCTACCGTTGTGGTAATGACCGAGGCTAAGGGAATGGCACCCGAAGAGGTTGAGCGGCTGGTTACTTTTCCGGTTGAAACCGCACTTAACGGTGCTACTGACGTGAGGCGTGTGCGTTCTTCTTCAACCACGGGTTTTTCAATTGTTTGGGTGGAATTTGACTGGGGTACTGAAATTTACAGGGCAAGGCAAATTGTTTCAGAAAAACTGGTAGTTGTTAAAGATGATTTGCCCGCAAATGTCGGCAATCCTGTATTAGGGCCTCAATCATCCATTTTAGGCGAAATAATGATTATCGGCCTTACGGCTGATACCACTTCCATGCAGGATTTGCGGACTATTGCCGACTGGACAATTCGCCCGCGTTTGCTTTCAACCGGCGGTGTGGCACAGGTTGCAGTTTTGGGTGGCGATATCAAGGAATATCAGATTTTACTCAATCCGGGTAAAATGAAACATTATGGCATAGGTCTCGACGAGGTTATAACCACGGTTAAGGATATGAACCGCAATGCTTCGGGTGGTGTGCTTTATGAGTTTGGGAATGAATATATAATACGCGGACTTATCTCTACAAATAATGTTTCGCTTATCGGAAAATCGGTAATAAAAACGGTGAATGATATACCGGTGATGCTTGAAAATATTGCAGAAGTTAAAATTGGTGCAAAAATGCCAAGGCTGGGAATGGCTTCCGAACGAGGCAAACCTGCGGTATTGGTTACCGTAACCAAGCAGCCTGCTACGAGCACACTCGATTTAACCGAGAAACTTGAACGGTCAGTAGAAGAATTGCAGCGTTCGGTTCCGCCCGATGTCAGGATTTCAACCGATATTTTCAGGCAGTCGAGGTTTATTGAAAGTTCCATCGGGAATGTTCAGAAAGCACTGCTCGAAGGCGGAATATTTGTAATTATTGTTCTGGCTATTTTTTTAATGAATATACGCACAACATTTATTTCTCTTGTAACCATCCCTCTTTCATTGGTTTCTTCTATTTTGGTACTCAGGGTTATGGGACTTACTGTCAATACAATGAGCCTTGGCGGAATGGCAATTGCAATAGGTTCATTGGTTGACGATGCCATTGTGGATGTGGAGAATGTTTTTAAACGGCTTCGCGAAAACAGATTAAAGCCTGAAAATGAGAGGCAAACTGTTATGAATGTTGTTTATCATGCTTCAAAAGAGGTTCGTTTGCCCATTTTAAATTCCACGCTTATAATTGTAGCCAGTTTTGTACCGCTTTTTTTCCTTTCGGGAATGGAAGGGCGAATGCTGATTCCGCTTGGTATTTCATTTATCGTGGCCTTGTTTGCCTCTACACTGGTGGCACTTACCCTGACTCCGGTTTTGTGCAGCTATATGCTTGGAAAAGAAAGAACAGGAGGAAAAGCCGACAGGGAGCCATTGGTTGTGCGGTTCCTTAAAAAAGTTTATGAAAAATCACTTCGCTGGACACTGTATCATAAAAAAATGATACTTGGCATAACATCGGTTGTATTTATAGTTTCACTGGTTCTCTTCTTTTATCTCGGACGCAGCTTTTTGCCGCCTTTTAACGAAGGTTCGTTCACAATAAACGTCAGTACTCTTCCGGGCATTTCGCTTGAAGAGTCAGACAAAATTGGAAGAATTGTGGAAAACATGCTTCTTGATGTTCCCGAAGTTCAGACTATTGGCAGAAAAACAGGACGTGCCGAGTTGGACGAACACTCATTTGGGGTTAATGTTTCGGAATTTGAAGTTCCAATATTGATGGATAAGCGTTCGAAAGAAGAAATAGTAAAAGACATTCGTGATAAACTGAAAACAATACCGGGTGCCAATATTGAAATCGGACAGCCGATTTCGCACAGGATTGATGCAATGCTGTCGGGAACACAGTCAAATATTGCAATTAAACTTTTCGGAACCGATTTGAACCGCATGTTTAACATTGGCGAACAAATAAAATCACTGATCAGTAATGTTGAAGGTATTGCCGACCTGAATGTGGAACAACAGGTTGAACGCCCGCAGCTTATTATTGAACCCAAACGCGAATTGCTGGCAAAATACGGAATATCATTACCGGAATTCTCGGAAATAATCAGTGTAATGCTTGCCGGAGAGGTTGTATCGGAAGTTTATGAGGGAAACCGTGCTTATGACCTTACCTTAAAAGTAAGTGATGAAAACCGTTCCACAATTGAGCAGATAAATAATCTTACGGTAGATGCCGGAAACAGAAAAATTCCACTTTCAAATGTCGCAAATATCCGTTCGGCAATGGGGCCAAATACTATAAACAGAGAAAACGTTGCCCGAAAAATTGTTATTTCCGCAAATGTTTCAGGAGGAGATTTGCGTGGTGTGGTGAATGAAATTCAAAAAAGGATTAACAGTGAAATTGAATTGCCGGAAGATTATCATATCGAATACGGCGGGCAGTTTGAAAGTGAACAGGCTGCATCACGTATTCTGTTTATTACTTCTATATTTTCAATTCTAATTATTTTCCTGCTTTTGTATAATCAGTTCCGAAGTGTTACCGAGTCAATGGTAATTTTGCTGAATCTGCCGCTGGCATTAATAGGAGGTGTGTTAACCTTGTTTTTTACAAGCAGTAATATCAGTATTCCGGCTATTATCGGGTTTATTTCGCTTTTCGGGATAGCTACCCGTAATGGTATGCTGCTGCTGTCGCGCTACAACGACCTTCAAAAAGAAGGATTATCTGCTGTTGAGAGTGTTCTTCACGGTTCGCTCGACAGGCTTAATCCCATACTTATGACAGCACTTACCACTGCACTCGCACTGATTCCTTTGGTAGTTGGTGGCAGCCTGCCCGGAAATGAGATTCAGAGCCCGATGGCCAAGGTGATTCTGGGAGGTTTGTTTACTTCAACACTGCTGAATGGTTTTGTAATTCCGGTTGTATATCTGCTGATAAACAAAAAAATTACAGTAGAAACGGTTGCTGATTACGGTATAACAGATTAAGATGTAAGAAAATGAGAAAATTATTTATAATTCTGCTGTTTTTTAACATAAGTATTTTGTCAAATGCGCAAAATGATATTGAGAGAGTGTTAAAAACAATTGAAGAAAACAATACTGCACTTAAAGCTTTAAGGCATTCAGCCGAAGCAGAAAAGCTGGAAAATAAAACGGGAATTTACCTGCCTGCACCCGAGGCAGAATTTGGTTATTTGTGGGGCAACAGGTCGGCAAATGCCAACAGGACAGATGTAAGTGTATCACAACATTTTGATATTCCCACAGTTACCGGAATGAAAAGGAAACTGGCCGACAAACAGAATGTATCGGTTGAGTGGCAGTATAAAGCCGGTCGCCTCGATATTTTGCTGGAAGCCAAGCAGTATTGCATGGACTTGATTTATTTCAATTCATTGAAAAATGAACTTGAAATTCGCCTTTCGCATGCGGAAGATATTGCAGAGGCATGGCAGAAACGGCTGAACAGCGGAGATGCAAATCTTCTTGAGTACAATAAAACCCGGCTTAATCTGGTGAATGCGCAGGGTGAAATATCGCTGGCGGAAGTGGAACGCACTGCTGTTGTTTCGCAGCTTGTACGGCTTAATGGCGGGAATGAAATAGAATTAAATGACAGCGGTTTTCAGCCTCAACTGTTGCCTGCAACATTTGATGAATGGTTCAGCCAGGCAGAACAGAAAAATCCGGTTCTGACATATATGAGGCATGAAGCTGAAATAAGCAGGGATGTTGTTGAAATCAACAGGGCAAAGGGATTGCCGCATTTTTCGGCAGGATATTTAAGTGAAAAGGTTGGAACCGAACATTTTCAGGGAGTTGTGGCAGGCATTTCAATACCGCTCTGGGAAAATAAAAACAGGGTGGCACAGGCCAAAATGGCTGCACTGGCGGCAGAAGCCCGTCATGCCGATGTCTATCAGCAGTTTTACAACTATGTAAAATCCCTGTATGAGCGTTCAGCCGGATTAAGAACCGTTGCCGATAATTACCGTGAAGTTCTGGACAATATCAACAGTGCCGGATTACTAAAAAAAGCACTTGACAGCGGTGAAATATCAGTTCTTGATTATCTGACAGAGCTGAGTGTATATTACAACACCGTTAATCTCTGGCTTGAAGCTGAGCGTGATTATCATAAATCGGTTACCGAATTGCGTGCCGTTGAGCTGTAAATAATACGAATTGTATTTACAAAATAGTCCAGACTGTTTTGTAAATTTAAAATCGGTATAAAATATCTGAATCCGCTGAAACAGAGACGATTTGTCAGTCGGTCAGCATGAACGGAGTTTCTTCGTTGCCGTTCCATTTGTATTTATATATGGTGGATGACTGCTGCCCGTCTTCCTCTTTTTGATTGTGAGAAATATAGAACAAACCGTTCCCGAGAGGGTTTAATCCTGTTGTTCCCCATGGAAAATTCCAGCCTCTTATGCCTGTTTTTGCATCATACAGGCCGGCTTCCTGAAGCGAAAGCATGTTTACTTTCATTTTCTTGTCA
>CAZXTX010000132.1:0-8032 GCA_964643695.1 uncultured Mariniphaga sp.
ACGGAAAGGCGGAAAGCACAGCATATTCTATAATCCGGTCACAAATAAAGTTTCGCCCGTTCCGCGCCACATCGAAATAAAACAATTCATTGCCGAAAAAATATGTAAAGATTTGGATATTATAATCTTGAAAACTAAATAATTAGTTAGCCCATTCCTATTTATCTTTTGAAGAACAGATTTTGATTCCCAAACAATTTATTGTGAATAATCAACGTTCACAGATAAACTAAATTTATCTGAAATGAATACACGAACAGCAATATTTTCAAAATTCAGATTATTCGAAAAAAAATATTTAGTTAGCCGCATTTCGTGTTTAATTTTCATTATTGCCTGTGTCCTATATCTTGGACAGGATTTTTCTGTTGCAGCAACATTGGTTACCGTGGGTGCAATTTTACTGTTCGCCCTGCAATTTGTTTTCCAGTTTAAGTGGCTAAACTGGTTTTTGGGAGTAGCAATACTTCTTATAAGTCTTTACTTTTTGTTAGCCGTATGGGACGAATTCAGCGAATTTGAAACGGTAACCCGGGCAGCCCGGCAATTACTGCTCGTAGGCTGGGGAATGTGTTTCACCGGAATTGTACTTTCCGTTTCGATGATAATAAGCTGTCTGAAAAATCCTGACTGAAAAATCACGGATATTTTTATGTTAACTTTTTAATTCGTTCCATCGCCTCAATGGTACTTTCTCTGCCGGCAAATGCCGAAAAACGAAAATATCCCTCACCTGCCGGACCGAATCCCGAGCCTGGTGTTCCCACAACATTTGCTTCATTCAGCACTTTATCAAAAAAGTCCCATGAACTCATACCATTTTTGGTTTCCACCCAGATATATGGTGCGTTAACTCCGCCAAATACCTCGTAACCTGCTTCGGTAAGGCTTTCTTTCATTATCCGTGCATTTTCGAGATAATAGCCGATTACCTCAGCCGACTCCTTTTTCCCCTGCTCCGTATAAATGGCAGCAGCAGCTTTTTGAACCGGATACGACACTCCGTTAAATTTGGTGGTCTGTCTGCGGTTCCACAATGGTTTTACGGCATGTGCCTTTCCTGCCGAATCAAAAGCTTTCAGCTCTGAGGGAACCACGGTAAATGCACAGCGCGTTCCGGTAAATCCAGCAGTTTTTGAAAAACTTCTGAATTCAATCGCAACCTCTTTGGCTCCGTCAATTTCATAAATTGAATGAGGTATCCCCTCTTCGGTAATAAATGCCTCGTAAGCCGCATCATACAGAATTATACTCTTGTTATTATGTGCATAATCCACCCATTTTTTCAATTCCTCAACCGTGGCAACGGCACCGGTCGGGTTATTCGGGTAACATAGAAAAATCAAATCGGGAGTTTCTGCCGGAAGTTCAGGTATAAAACCATTCTCTTTTGTACAGGGCATATAAATAATTCCCTTGTAATAACCGGAGTCATACCCGCCCGTTTTTCCTGCCATAACGGTGG
Organism: uncultured Mariniphaga sp.; assembly: GCA_964643695.1. GTDB lineage: Bacteria > Bacteroidota > Bacteroidia > Bacteroidales > Prolixibacteraceae > Mariniphaga. The sequence continues at coordinate 1,466 of CAZXTX010000132.1, forward strand.
TGTCGGCATAAACCGGATAAACCGGGTCGCAAATAGCTATTTTATTGTCATCACCAAAAATTTCCTGAATATTGCCGGTATCACATTTGGAACCGTCGGAGATAAAAATATCATTGGCCGAAATGTCGATTCCGTTGTTCAGATACTCATTTTTTGACACGGCCTCACGCAAAAACTCATATCCCTGCTCAGGGCCGTATCCCCTGAATGTAGCAACAGAAGCCATTTCGTCAACCCCCTCGTGAAATGCTTTAATAACACTCGGCACAAGCGGCCTGGTAACATCACCAATTCCCATTCTGATTACATTTTTATCCGGATTGGATTCAATGTAACTGTTTACCCTTCTGCCTATTTCCGGAAAGAGATAACCTGCCTGGAGCTTCAGATAATTTTCATTTATTTTTGCCATGTCCTTTTATAATTTAATGCATTACGACTTATCCGACAAAGTTAAAAATAAATTGAAAAGCCGGGAATTGACTTCATCATGCCGGTTGAAATTGACTAAACTTTAATACTTTTGTAAAATAAAAATAGATTTTATGCAGAATTTCTTTGTAAAATCCCACGGACTGGGAAATGACTACATCGTTTTGAATCAGGACAATATTAATTTTGAATTAAGTGAAAATGCAATTCGTAAAATATGTGATGTCCATTTCGGAATCGGCTCCGACGGGATATTGCTGAAAGTTCCGAGCTACAAAGCAGATTTTGGGCTGAGAATACTAAACCCCGATGGTTCGGAAGCGGAAAAAAGCGGCAACGGATTAAGAATATTTGCCAAATATCTGTTTGACAACCAGTTTGTAAAATCACGTAAATTTTCAATTGAAACAATTGGCGGACTGGTTTATGCCGAAATCATCAGGGAAAGAAACGGTAAGGCAAAAACAGTAAAGGTTGATATGGGTAAAGCTGTTTTTACATCATCCAAAATTCCGGTTAACTGCAAAAAGAAAGAGTGTATTGACGAAACCCTGCATCTTGAATACCGTGACTATCAGATTAACTGCGTTTCGGTTGGAAATCCGCATTGCGTAATATTTACCGAAAAGCTTGATGAGGATGAGGTGAAAGTTTTCGGTTCGCAGATTGAAACCAATCCCTTTTTCCCGAACCGCATCAACGTTCAGTTTGCAAAAGTCATTTCGCCGTCAGAAGTGGAGGTAATGATATGGGAACGCGGTGCAGGCTGGACACTTGCTTCGGGAAGTTCCTCATGTGCAGTGGCCGCAATTTGTGTAAAAAAGAGACTTACACAAAACAACCTAACCATAAAAATGCCGGGCGGTAATTTAAAAATTGAAATTGATAAGGAATGGAATATCAGGATGACAGGCGAAGTGAGTGAAATTGCCAGCGGATACCTGAGCAGAGAACTGGTTGCGGAACTTAAAAACTAATACAATCTGTTAACTATCCGCTAAAAAACAAGCACCTGCCGGCTACATATCATCAAATTCATTCTCTAATTGTACATTTGTCTTAAACAAAAAAATTGCACATTTATGTCAGAAAAGTATATTCCGTTTTCAAAAGAAGAAATTGAGAAAATAATTGAAAGACATCCCACTCCGTTTCATATTTACGATGAAAAGGCCATTCGTGAAAATGCCCGCAGGTTTAAAAAGGCATTTGCGTGGAATGAAGGGTTCAAAGAGTACTTTGCGGTAAAGGCAACCCCAAATCCGTTTTTAATTAAAATTTTGCGCGAAGAAGGTTTTGGTGCCGACTGCAGCTCCGAGGCCGAACTGGAGTTGGTAAAAAGAATCGGCATGAGAGGTGATGAAATAATGCTCACCTCCAACGACACACCCGCTTCCGAGTTTCAGGCAGCCATGGATTTGGACGCAATCATCAACTTAGATGACATTTTACATATTGAATATCTTGAAAAACATACCGGATTACCGGAAACTATATGCATGAGATATAACCCGGGTAATTTAAAAGAAGGGAATCTGATAATCGGCCACCCGGAAGAAGCCAAATATGGATTTACCCACGAACAAATTATTGAAGGCTACCGGATTTTAAAAAACAAAGGGATAAAAACTTTCGGGGTTCACACCATGGTTGCCTCCAACGAACTTGACCCCGACTACTTTATTGAAACTGCCGAAATGGTTTTCAACCTTATTGCCGAAGTTTATGAAAAGACAGGTGTCAGAATCAGTTTTGCAAACCTTGGCGGCGGTGTCGGTATTCCGTATAAACCCGGACAAAAAGAGGTTGATTTGGAATATGTAAGCAACGGAATTCAAAAACTGTACAAAGAAAAAATTGAAGCCGGCGGACTCGCTCCGCTTAAAATATTTTTCGAACTCGGAAGGGCTATTACAGGACCATACGGATATCTGGTTTCAAAAGTCCTTCATATAAAAGACACCTATAAAAAGTTTGCCGGCCTTGACTCAAGCATGGCAAACCTGATGCGTCCTGGAATTTACGGTGCGTATCATCATATTACAGTTATGGGCAAGGAGAATCAGCCTCATAACAAAATGTATGATGTTACCGGTTCGCTTTGCGAGAATAATGACAAGTTTGCCATTGACCGGATGCTGCCCGAACTTGCTCCAGGAGATATTGCCGTAATTCACGATACCGGTGCACACGGCCACGCAATGGGTTTCAACTATAACGGAAAACTCAGGTCGGCCGAGCTGCTGCTGCGCGAAAACGGCGAAGTTGTTCAGATACGCCGTGCGGAAACTGTAGAGGATTATTTTGCAACCCTCGATTTTAACAGGCTGAAAGATTTTAAGATGTGAAAACAGGATTTGATGCAAAACGGGCATTTCTAAATTCATCGGGGCTTGGCAACTACAGCCGGAACACCCTGAATGCACTTTACAGATATTTTCCTGAAAATGAATACGTTTTGTTCACTACTGAAATAAAAGACTCTCTTTTTAAAGAATATCATAATTTTAAAACTGTGGCTCCTGAAAATTTCATTTCAAAAAAGTTCAGATCACTTTGGCGGAGCTTCTTTGTTTCAGGCAGTTTAAAACGACACGGAATTGAACTTTTTCACGGGCTCAGCAACGAACTTCCGGGGGGTATTCACAAAACCGGAATCAACTCGGTAGTAACCATCCACGACCTTATATTCATGCGTTACCCGGAGTTTTACAATCCTGCCGACAGGAACATATATGTTAAAAAGGTAAAATACGCATGCAGTACAGCCGATAAAATTATTGCAATCAGCAAACAGACAAAAAGTGACATCGAAACTTTTTTCGGAGTTCCTTCCAAAAAGATTGAACTTATATATCAGCCGGTTTCGCAGGTGTTTTTTGACAAACAGGATGGTGAAAATATCCGTAAAAAGTACAACCTCCCTGAAAAATATATATTGTCGGTTGGCACAATAGAACCAAGGAAAAACCAGAAGGCACTGCTTCAGGCCATGCACTCTGCAAAAATTGAGGAAACCGTGGTTTTTGTGGGAAAACAAACTTCCTTAACTGAAGAATTAAAACTGTTTGCCGAAGAGAAAAAGATGGCAAAACAGATAATATTTTTAAGCAACATTCCCGAAGCAGATTTATCAGCACTTTATCAGTCGGCTCTGTTTTCGGTATATATTTCGGTTTTTGAAGGTTTTGGATTGCCCGTAATTGAGTCGATGGCAGCCGGTTGCCCGGTAATAACCTCTTCCGTATCGGTTTTGCCAGAAACCGCCGGTGGTGCCGCACTGCTTTGCAATCCGTCTGAAATTGCGGAAATTTCCGAAAAGCTGCTCTTATTTGTTAATAATGAGAAAATCAGAAATGAATTCAGAGAAAAGGGCAGGCAGAGAGCAGCTCTGTTTCACCCGCAAAACTATGCCGCCAAATTAATTTCCCTCTATTCCGAAATTTTGAAAAAACATGAACAGTGATATAAAAAATGCAGTTGAAGTTCTGAAAAAAGGCGGTGTGATTTTATATCCCACCGACACAATTTGGGGGCTTGGATGTGATGCCACAAATCATGAAGCGGTATCACGTATTTATAAAATTAAAAAAAAGGAAGAGTCGAAAGGTATGCTGATTTTAATGGAAAATCCTGCCCTGCTTGATCGTTATGTTAATGATGTTCCTGAAATTGCATGGGATTTGGCGGAAATCAGCACCACGCCCTTAACAATAATATATCCGGGAGGGAAAAACCTGGCTCCCAATCTTTTAGGAGAGGACAACAGTATTGGAATAAGATTTACAAAAGAGGAATTCACAGCAAAACTGTTACAGCGTTTCCGCCGTCCGGTTGTTTCAACCTCGGCAAATATCAGCGGGGAAAAGGCTCCGGCTTTTTTTGATGAAATTTCGGAAGAAGTTAAAAGTCAGGTTGATTATATAGTAAAGTACAGACAAAACGACACCAATCCGGCACTGCCGTCAGCTATAATTAAGCTTTGGCCCGGCGACCGGATTGATATCATTCGTAAATAAAAGTCTGTTTTTAATTCTTTTCTTTCAGAATATCTCTGATTTCTGTAAGCAGAACTTCTTCTTTTGAAGGCTCCGGTGCCGGTGCAGGTTTTTCTTCCTCTTTCTTTTTCAGCGTGTTAAAAGCCTTGATAACCATAAAAATAGAAAAGGCCACAATCAGAAAATCAATTACAGTATTTATAAATGCACCATACCTGATTGAAACTTCTGCAACCTCAGGGCTGATAATTGTATCGCCCGACATAACTGCATCTGCACCTTTGGCAAGAATAATCTTAAGGTTGCTGAAATCACTGTTTCCCAACAGTAAGCCTATCGGTGGCATAATAATATCATTAACCACAGATGTGACAATTTTCCCGAAAGCACCGCCAATTACTACTGCAACGGCCAAATCGAGCACATTGCCTTTCATTGCAAATTCTTTGAATTCTTTAATTAATTTCATAATACCTGATTTAAATGAGTTTTAACATTTTCCGGCAAAATTACAGCTGCCGCATTAAAAAGTGTGCCGAAATTTAAATATTTTTATTGATATTCAAATATTTATATATTACATTTTTTTACAATGCGATTATTAACGAACAATTCCTAAGAAACTAACTGTTAAATCCATCGGGCAGCTTAAGTCTGATATTCTTTTTCTTCTCATCAATCCCAAGCAATAAATCCTCGTTATAAGAAACTAAAAATTCACTTCCACCTTTTTCAACAGTTAAAACAATATTCCCGGAATAATTATCAACTGCGGTAACCACTCCCTTATTTTCTCCCTTTTCATCAAAAATATGAAATCCAAGGAAACTCTCTTCTTCGATGTCTCCTGCCCCAATAATTATCTCATTTTTAAACAGATAAACAGATTTATCGACCAAACGGCGGGCATATTTCTCTGTTTCCACCCACATAAATTTTATCAGCGCAGTTTGCCCCGGTTTAAACCGCAACTCATCCTTCTCTGCAAAAAAGGGAACCAGCAGGCCGTCAATTTCAATAAAAAAACGGTCAGCTTCTGCTACCGACTCTTCAAATCTGCTTTCAAATTCGAGTATTAGTTTACCATAAACCCCGTGGGTTTTACGGATAAACCCGATTTTCTGACAACTTTTTTTCGGTATTGTTTCCATTATTGGCAAATATATATAAAAGCTGACATGAGTTCAAAAAAAAACCACCTGTGCAATAACAAGTGGCTTCATCTAATTAAAAAAAATCCTGATTCAAACCGGCGGCTTATTCAGCCTTTGCCTCGTCATTTTCTTCAGGTTTCTCATCAGTTGCGGGAGTTTCTTCCTTTGTTTCCCCGGCTACAGGTTCCTCAGTTTTGGACTCTTCTGTAACAGGTTCTTCAGTTTTGGACTCCTCTGCAACTGGTTTTTCTGTTTTAGGTTCTTCTGCAACAGGCTCTTCTGCTGTCACTTCAGCAACAGGTTCCTCTGCAACAGGCTCTTCTGCTGCTGCTGTTTCAGCAACAGGTTCAGCTGCTGCTTCTTCGGCAACTGTTGTGGCTTTAGCTTTGGCCTTAGCTTCTTGCTCAGCCAGTTCGGCATTTCTTGCTGCAATTTCAGCTTCTTTCGCTTCCCTCAGTTTAGCCTCTGCCTGTAGCTGTTTCTTCTCAGATGCACTTTCCTCAGCTGCCAAACGATCACGTTTTGCCTGAATCTGTGCGTCCTTTTCAATCAACCATTTTTCCAGTTTCTTTTCAGCTTCTTCTTCACTGAAAGCTCCTTTTTTCACACCTCCCATGAGATGTTTTTTGTAGAGTACACCTTTGTAAGATAAAATTGCCCTTACGGTGTCGGTAGGTTGAGCGCCTTTTAAAAGCCAGTCGTAAGCTTTGTCAAAATCGAGATCTATAGTTGCAGGATTTGTGTTTGGATTGTATGAACCAATCCGCTCAATGTACCTGCCATCCCGTGGCGCCCTGCTGTCTGCCACCACAATGTGGTAGTAGGCATAACTTTTGCGGCCATGCCGCGCTAATCTCATTTTTACCGGCATATTACTATATTATTTTTAATGTGGGCGCAAAGATAATATAAAATTCTGTTTGCAAAACCGGCAGTAAATTATTTATCCGTTCTTTAAAAGGAAGTTAACGAACCTGTACATG
>CAZXTX010000133.1:0-8028 GCA_964643695.1 uncultured Mariniphaga sp.
ATCTTTAACTTCTATTCCTTTTGAATTGGCAATGTCATCAAATGATATTTTACGATCAATATTCTGAATAATGAAAACTTTCATTTTAGATTTGTTGGCAACTGTTCTGACTATTAAATCATCGGGGCGTTCAATTTCATTTTCCTCCACATATTTTTGAATCAGCTTAATAAATTCATTGCCATATCTTTTTGCCTTTCCCTGTCCGACTCCCTGAATTTTCTGAAGTTCATCAAACGTAATAGGATATTGTATGGACATATCCGCTAAAGAAGGATCCTGAAAGATTACAAAAGGGGGTAAATTTTTAGTTTTTGAAATTTTTTTACGTAAATCTTTAAGCATTGCAAATAAAACGGGGTCTCCTCCTGTTGCACCTGATGGTGCTCCGTGTATTATTCCGGAGTCATCATCGTCGTCTTCATATTCATGATTTTTTACCAGCATAAAACTTACGGGATTTTCTAAAAAATCATGCCCCTGTTGAGTTACCTTAAGCAGTCCGTAGTTTTCAATATCTTTGGTAATAAGTCCTTTCACCATCGATTGTCTGAAAATAGCATTCCAGAAACGCTCATCATATTCATTTCCACAACCAAAAGATTTAAGCTCAAAATGTTTAAATGATTTTATTGCTGCTGTCTTTTTTCCAATCAGAATATTGGAAATATGTTCAGCTTTATATTTTTCATTTACTTCAAGAATTGCATTAAGAGCTGTGATAACTTCATCGCGGGCTTCAACCTGTTCTTTAGGATTAAGACAGTTGTCGCAATTACCGCAATTATCCTTAGTATATGTTTCGCCAAAGTAGTGAAGCAGGATTATACGCCTGCATATTGCGGTTTCTGCATACGAAACTGTATCTAACAGGAGCTGTTTTCCTATTTCCTGTTCGGAAACCGGTTTCCCGTGCATAAATTTCTCAAGTTTCTGAATGTCTTTATAGCTGTAAAAGGTAATACACTTCCCCTCGCCGCCATCGCGTCCGGAACGTCCTGTTTCCTGATAGTATCCTTCAAGGCTTTTAGGAATATCATAGTGTATGACAAATCTTACATCGGGCTTGTCGATACCCATTCCGAATGCAATTGTTGCAACAATAACATCAACCTCTTCCATAAGGAATTTGTCCTGATTTTCGGAGCGTTTGGCAGCTTCCATGCCTGCATGATACGGAAGTGCCTTTATGCCGTTCACCTGAAGTGTTTCTGCAATTTCTTCAACTTTTTTTCGGCTCAGACAATAAATAATTCCCGATTTGCCCTCATTTTGTTTAATAAAGCGTATTATCTGATTTTCGGGTTTAACCTTTGACCTTACTTCATAATAGAGATTTTCACGGTTAAAGGATGCTTTAAATATTTCTGAGTCAAGAATACCAAGGTTTTTCTGAATGTCGTGCTGAACTTTTGCGGTTGCGGTTGCAGTTAGTGCCACAATTGGAGCCTGCCCTATCTCCTCTGCAATTGGCCTTATACGCCTGTATTCAGGCCTGAAATCGTGCCCCCATTCAGAAATACAGTGAGCTTCATCAACAGCATAAAACGAAACTTTTATATTTTTTAAAAATTCGATGTTATCTTCTTTGGTAAGTGATTCCGGTGCAACATACAACAGTTTGGTACGTCCTGCCAGAACATCATTTTTTACTTCCTGAATTGCTGATTTTGACAAAGAAGAATTGAGAAAGTGTGCCACATAATCTTCTGTCTGCATTCCCCTCATTGAATCCACCTGATTTTTCATCAGTGCAATCAAAGGTGAAATAACGATTGCCGTTCCTTCAAGCAAAAGTGCCGGCAACTGATATATTAATGATTTTCCGCCACCGGTCGGCATTAACACAAACGTGTTCTTTCCTGCCATAACACTTTTTATTGCATCCTCCTGCTGCCCTTTAAAGCGGTCGAATCCAAAATATTGTTGTAAATAACCGGTTAATGAAATATTGTTATTCATTCGTTTATAATTATTTATTTTTTTGGTAACGAACGGAGTTACCATTAAGAGTTATAATTATTCTTTTATTAGAATGGATTTTATTCATTTTTTTCCATAAAATTTTAAAAAAAATCTCTTTTCCACATCCTAAATTATTAAAAGTTAGAAATTGAGCAATACTTTTTTTGTTTTTTTATGATTTAATAGCAAACATTTAAATATAGCATATAAGTTTAAGGAAAGTAATAGCAGGAAGTATTTATATTTGTGCTGATTTTAAAAATTGAATTAATGAGTGAAAATAACAATAATTCGGAAAAATCCGGTAAAAAAGGAAAAGACAGAAAAAAGAGGGAATCAAAAAGGACTCATGGCGAAATGTCGTTTCTGGAACATCTTGAAGAGTTACGGTGGCATATTATCCGGTCTGTTGTGGCAATTATGGTATTTGCAATTGTAGCTTTTATTTTAAAAGATATAATATTTGATGCAATAATTTTAAAGCCGCGTACCCCAAATTTTTGGACCAACCGTATGTTTGGCCTTCTTGCTGATTATACCGGTACTGAAGCTTTAAGAATAAACAGCAAACCTCTGGAGCTTATAAGTATAAAAATTGCAGATCAGTTTATGACTCATATATGGGTTTCCATTATTGCCGGGTTTATAATAGCTTCTCCTGTGGTTTTTTATGAATTCTGGCGATTTATTAAACCTGCATTATACGAAAAAGAAAGAAAATATGCCAGCGGGGCGGTTTATTTTACATCCATATTATTTATTATGGGTATTATATTCGGATATTATTTAATTGTTCCGTTATCAGTTCATTTTTTGGGAACATATAATGTAAGCCCCGATGTTACCAATCAAATTAATCTGCGTTCATACATAGGTACGGTAACGTCTATATCTTTTGCCGGCGGAGTGGTTTTTTTACTACCGGTTTTCTCCTTTTTCCTTAGTAAGGTAGGTATTATCACTCCGCAATTTATGAAAACATACAGGCGTCATTCATACGTTGCTTTGCTTTTGCTTGCTGCAATTATAACACCCCCTGACATTCTCAGTCAGATTATGGTATTTATACCGTTGTTTATATTATACGAGGTAAGTATTCTTATTTCAAAGCGTATTTATAAAAAGCGCGAGGAGGATGACTAAAGAATCTGTTTATTAATTCGAATATTTGTATAAATGATACTTCGGGCAGAAAATATAGTTAAGAAATACCGGAAACGCACAGTTGTCAAAGGTGTGAGTTTTGATGTAAAACAGGGTGAAATAGTAGGTTTGCTTGGGCCCAACGGTGCCGGAAAAACTACTTCATTTTATATGATTGTGGGACTGATAAGGCCTTTGTCGGGTAAAATTTTTATTGATGATGAAGATATTACCAGAATGCCTGTTTATAAACGCGCTAAAAAAGGAATTGGCTATTTAGCGCAGGAAGCTTCCGTTTTCAGGAAATTAAGCATTGAGGATAACCTGAAGGCTGTTCTGGAAATGACGGATTACAGCAAGGAATATCAGCGCGAAAAGGTGGAAACCCTGCTTACTGAATTTGGATTACAGCATATACGGAAAAGTAAGGGAATTCAGCTGTCGGGAGGTGAGCGCCGCCGTACCGAAATTGCACGTGCACTGGCAATTGACCCAAAATTTATTCTGCTGGATGAACCTTTTGCCGGAGTTGACCCCATTGCGGTTGAAGATATTCAGCACATTGTGACAAGACTTAAGGAAAAAAATATCGGAGTGCTTATTACCGATCACAATGTTCATGAAACTCTTTCTATTACCGACAGATCATACCTTTTATTTGAAGGCTCAATTCTGAAAGCAGGTACTGCAGACGATCTTGCAAATGATGAGGATGTCAGAAGAGTATATCTGGGACAGAATTTTGAACTGCGCTGATAACTGTTAATCATCATCAATTGTTGCTAAAACAAAATTTTAGAAACAAAAAATTAACATCCGGTATAAAAACATTGAAGCTTTAAAAATATTTAGTGAAAATTTGGCGAATAATAAAAATGAAGTATTTTTGCAGTCCCAATTTTAAGGGAATACAACAGTAGGCCCGTTCGTCTAGGGGTTAGGACGCCAGGTTTTCATCCTGGTAGCAGGGGTTCGAATCCCCTACGGGCTACATTATTTTATTAAAAATTATTTATAACAAAAATGGCAAATCACAAGTCAGCTATAAAAAGAATAAAACAAAGTGAAAAAGCACGGTTGAGAAACAGGTATTATGCCAGAACAACCCGAAATGCAATTAAAGCTTTGCGCAATGAAACCGTTAAGGAAGAAGCCGAAAAAAAATATCCTGAAGTAGTTTCAATGATTGACAAACTGGCAAAAAGAAATATTATTCATAAGAATAAAGCTGCCAATTTAAAATCAAAACTTGCAGTTCAGGTTAATAATATGTAAGGTTAGAATTTTTCATGATATTATTGAGGCCTCTCTGATTTCAGGGAGGTCTTTTTTTTGCACAAAATTTAGTTTTTTATGAAATATGTTTATTTTTAGGAAACTTCAAAAAAATGAGTGAATATAAAAAGCTGAATATAAAGGATTGGGCAGAAGAAGACCGGCCTCGTGAAAAGCTGCTTTTTCTCGGCCCGCGCTCATTAACCGATGCTGAACTGATAGCAATACTGATTGGTTCCGGGAGCAGGGAAGAAACAGCCGTTGAACTTTCAAGGCGTATTCTGGCATCAACCGGTAATGATTTAAACAAGCTGGGGCGTAAGGATATCGATTACCTGAAAGCCTTTAAAGGAATTGGTGAGGCAAAAGCGGTTTCAATTGTGGCGGCACTTGAACTTGGCAAACGGCGCAAAGAAGCCGGGGTTTTTGATGATAAGAAAATTACAAGCAGCAAAGATGCCGCCGATTATTTAATGCCGCTGCTGGCCGACCTTAATCACGAAGAATTCTGGGTTCTGGTGCTGAACCGCGGAAACATTATTACAGGCCATTACAAAATCAGTCAGGGAGGAATATCCGGAACGGTAATAGATGTTCGTCCGCTGCTGAAAGAAGCACTAAACAGGGATGCCGTTTCAATAATACTTTCTCACAATCATCCGTCGGGTACAATGAAAGCTTCTGATGCCGACCTGAGAATAACAAAAAAAATAAAACAGGCGGCTGAATTAATGGATATTTCCGTACTGGATCATATTATAATCGGACAAAACCGTTATCTTAGCTTTGCCGATGAGGGATTGTTGTAATTAAAAACCGGAACCAAAATGATACTGATTTATACTGACGAGCTCAATTCACGCATAAAATACATTGCCCGGATAATCTTTACCACTATTCTTAAAAATGAAATCTCATTTACTCAGAGTTATTCTGAATTTATGAAATCCGAATTGCCAAAACTTAATTACTCATATAAAAAGTTTGGCGACGAGTTTTATATAAAACCACACCGGTTAATGCACTTAAAAGCGTTAATTCAGCCCAGTTTCCAGTCTGTAAGGTATAACGGCGAAAAGTATTTTTTTGAAAGCTCTGCCGATTCGGATTTGCCTTTCGACCCGTTTGCAGCATCATTCTACCTTGTAACACGCTACGAAGAATATCCGGATTTTAAAAAGGGAAAGTATGGCCGGTATCCGGCAGAAAAGAGTATTCTTTATAAATATGATCTTTTGAAAAAACCTGTTGTCAATATATGGGCAAACATAACAGGTGAAAAGCTTAAAGAACGGTTTCCCGAAATTGTGATTCCTGAACCTGAGTTTACATTTGTTCCGACTATTGACATAGATAATGCATGGGCTGTTTCAAATAAGGGATTTATAAGAACAGCAGGTGCACTGATGAAGTCGCTGTCAAAAGGAAATTTTGAAGAAACAGCTCACAGGCTGCGTGTTTTAACCGGAAAAACCAATGACCCCTATGACACTTACAGCTATATTGATGAAGTTCTGAAGGAAAATATTGAGAATGCGGTTTTCTTTTTTTTATTGGGAGATTATAAAAAATATGATAAAAATGTTTCATGGAAAAATAAGTCACTGCAAAAGCTTATCCGGGAAACTGCTTCCAAGTACAGTACAGGCATTCATCCTTCATACTATTCCGGTAAAAAGAGAGGAAAGGGTATGATGGAAACGGAAAAAAACCGTCTTGAAAAAATTACAGGAAACAAAATTGTAAAAAGCAGGCAGCATTATATAAGGCTGAATTTTCCAAAAACATACCGGAATCTTGTAAAAGCCGGCATACAACAGGACTATTCCATGGGGTATCCGGAAATTACAGGTTTCAGAGCCGGGATATGTACCCCGTATAATTTTTATGATATTAAAAAGGAGAAGGAGACATCACTTAAAATTGTTCCTTTTCAGGTTATGGATGTAACCTTGAAACAATACATGAAACTTACACCGGATGAAGCCGTTGCAGAAATTAAAACACTGATGCAGGAAGTGAAAAAATCAGGCGGAACCTTTTCTGCAATCTGGCATAATGAAACGGTAAACAACCTTGGAGAATGGGAAGGATACCGTGATGTTTTTGAAAAAATGATAAAACTGGGAACTGAACTTTCAAATGATTGAAAAAGGCAGGCTAAGATATGTTCGTCATGGTGAAATTGACTATGCCAGATGGGATGAATGCATAAGCAATGCAAACAACAGCCGCGTGTATGCCACCGGTTGGTATCTCGACCGTGCTGCCGATAAATGGGATGCCCTTATTTGGGATGATTATGCTTTTGTGATGCCGCTTCCGGTAAAAAGGAAATTCGGAATAAAATACCTCTATCAGCCGTTATATTGCCAGCAACTGGGTATTTTCCCGCGTCCGTCTGCTGAAATTGCCCTGAAGTTTTACAATGAGGTTTTCAAAAGGTTCAGGTATTGTGATATTCAGCTGAATTCATTCAATTTGCCGGTAAAACAATTTACAAAAGCAACTTTTTTTCCCCGCAAAAATCATCTTTTATATTTAAATACCGATTATGATATTCTGACTTCCGGCTTTTCAAAAAATACACACCGCAATATAATAAAAGCCGGATTGAACGGACTCAGCTATATTGAAGGTATCAGCCTTGAAGATTTTATTGAGTTTAAACAGAAAAATATAGCATACAACACTTCAAAAAAAGAGCTGCAAAAACTGAAAAGTATAATTGCATACAGTCAGTACAAGGGTTTTGGCAGGATAGCGGGAGTTTATTCTTTAGACAATATTTTGCAGGCGGCAGTTTTTTTTCTGCGGTGGAAGGAGAGGGTAATATATTTGAATGCAGTTTCAGGAAAAGAGGGAAAAGAAGCAAGAGCGATGTTTCTGTTAATGGATTCTTTCCTTAAATCCTGCTCCGGCAAAGATTTGACGCTCGATTTTGAAGGCTCGACTGTTCCCGGAATTGCAAGATTCTTTGAAAGTTTCGGTGCAACTCCCGAAACTTATTACCAGATGAAAATAAACAGGCTGCCTTTTTTAATAAAGTGGTTAAAGCAATAATCCAGATGAGAAAGTTACCGCGCAATTTCAGTAAAATAATAAGCCCCGTGTTTTCCAGAAAAAGATTGTTTAAAACGAAAACCCCCGGCTTTCTCCCGTTCTATCATGTGGTAAGCAATGAAAAACTGCCGCATATTTTAAATTATCCGTACCGCAATGTTGAACAATTTGAAACAGAACTTGATTATTTTTTGAAATATTTCAATCCGGTTACTTTAGAAGAGTTTGCAAACAAAAAATATAAAACAAACAATATTTTTCATCTCTCATTTGATGACGGTTTGCGTGAATGTCATGAAATTATTGCACCTGTTTTACTGAAAAGGGGGATTCCCGCCACGTTTTTTGTAAATACGACATTTATTAACAATAAAGAGCTGTTTCATAAGTATAAGGCAAGTCTTATTTTAAACCGTTTAAAAGAAAAACCTGATGAAAAAACACTGAAATTTTTATCTGACCACGGATTTTCAATTGAAAATATTTTAAAGGCAGAAGTGTTGCATACGGAAATACTGAATAAAGCTGCCGGAATGCTAAAAATTGACTTCAGTGAGTTTTTGTCTGTTCAAAAGCCTTATT
>CAZXTX010000134.1:0-8015 GCA_964643695.1 uncultured Mariniphaga sp.
CGTTTGAAATAGTAGTTTTTGCCAGCGGGCAGCTTGAAGCCCAGAATTCTGAAAACATTTTAGTTCCTGAAGCCCTTGGCGATCGTGATATACGTATTTATGAAATTAAAATAACCGATTTAATCGAAGAGGGAACAGTTGTAGATTCAGGTGATTATGTAGCAACTTTGGATCAAAAAACCGTGGAAGAGGTTTTAGCTACCGCAAGAGAAGATTTGGAACAGGCATATAACGATTTTGAAGATGCTAAGCTGGATACTAATCTGACATTAAGCAATGCACGTGATCAAATAATAAATATCCGCGAAGAAGTTGAAGAAAAAAGAATTGTACTTGATGAATCGGTATATGAATCACCTGCCATTATCAGAAAAGCCGAAATGGACCTGGATAAGGCAAAACGCAAATTAGAGCAGGAAATTCAGGGATATGAGCTTAAAGACCGCCAGGCAGCATCAAGAGTTGAGCGCAGAAAAATTGATTTACGGCAGCGGGAAAACAGAATAAACAAACTTGTGGAAGCATACAACTCACTAATTATTTCAGCACCAAAATCAGGAATGGTACTTTACGGAAAAGACCGGACACGCGAAAAAATCAAGGTAGGCTCTACCGTAAGTACCTGGATGCCGATTATTGCAACTCTCCCGGATTTATCTTCCATGCTTTCCACAACTTATGTGAATGAAATTGATATTTCAAAAGTAAAAACCGGACAGAAAGTAAGTCTGGGAATTGATGCACTTCCTGAAAAAGAGCTGGAAGGCGAAGTGATTTCTGTAGCCAATATCGGACAACCAATGCCGAAAAGCGATGCAAAGGTTTTTGAAGTAAAAATAAGAGTATTTGGCAATGTTTCTGATTTAAAACCTGCCATGACAACAAGTAACCGCATTCAGACAAACTTTTTTACCGATACTGTTTTTGTAGCTGCTGAAGCTGTTTTTACAAACGATTCAATGCAGTTTGTTTATCTCGACCAAAACAGGATAGTGAAACAGGTGGTGGATTTGGGTGATCAAAATGAAAATTATTTTCTCATTCACAAAGGATTACGTGCAGGAGATGCGGTTTTACTGACTGAACCGTCAAACCATGACGATTTGCCAATTGAAGGAATGGATATTTACAGAGAAATTAAAGAACGAAAAATTTCAGAAGAAGAGGAAGCACGCAAAGTATTGGAAGAAGAAAAGAACAAACCTTACAAACCTCAAAATAAAAGCAATGATACTCCTTCCAACATCATAATCATCGGATGAAAGAATTAGCTCAAAGATACGGCCATGATATTTTAACGGGAATTGAGTCAATTTTTGCCAACAGGGTAAAATCGCTCCTTACCGCACTTGGAATTATTTTCGGGGTGGCTGCCGTAATCACAATGTTAGCAATTGGGAATGGCGCACAACAGGAAATTTTGGAGCAGATTAAAATGGTTGGTGTAAACAACATCATAATATCACCAGTTGTCAATTTAGATAACAAAAGTGACAATAGTTCCGCAGGTGACGACGGACCACAGGTCAGCACAAAAAAGTTTTCAAGAGGCCTGACACTTCATGATGCCGAAGCAATTGCCGAAATAATTCCCACTGTTGACAGGGTAAGCCCTGTTATTTCATTTAATTATTCTGCCATTTTAGACGGAAAAAGCAAGCCGGTGGTTTTGGAAGGTGTTAACAACAACTATTTCAGCCTTTTCAACATAAATCTTCAGGAAGGTAAAGAATTTACAGACGAACAGATGGTTAACGCTATTCCGGTTTGCATAATTGGGAACAACATCAGTCAGGTATTTTTTAATCAGGAAAATCCTGTCGGGAAACAGATAAAATGCGGTGATATATGGCTTCAGGTAACAGGAGTTGTTGAAAGGCGCGATTTTACGGCATCAGCATCCGATGAACTGGGGATTAGCAGCACCGACAATAAAATTTTTGTTCCGGTTAAAACGGTAAATATGCGTTTCAGAAACCGGGCACTAATCCGTGCCGATGAAGTTGAAGCACTTGCAGCGGCAGGTGAGAATTATGATAACAGCAAACAGGAAAATATTAACCAGCTTGATAAAATTATTGTTCAGGTAAATGAAACTGAAAATTTGAGCTCCACTGCCGAAATTATTCGTAAAATGTTACTTCGCCGTCACAATAATCTTTATGATTTTGAAGTAACCATTCCTGAATTACTGCTAAAACAGCAGCAGCGTACAAAAAATATTTTCAACATAGTTTTAGGAGTAATTGCCGGCATATCACTTTTGGTTGGCGGAATCGGAATTATGAATATTATGCTTGCCTCGGTTATGGAACGAATCAGGGAAATAGGTGTTCGCCAGGCAATAGGAGCCTCACGCATTGATATTATTGTACAATTTTTATCAGAATCTACGATCATCAGTATTTCTGGTGGTATAATCGGAATATTTTTAGGGCTTATACTTTCAAAAATTATTACTGCAATTTTCGATATTCAAACAATAATTTCAGCTTTTTCAATAATTATTTCGTTTGGTGTTTCGGTGATAATAGGAATAACCTTTGGTTACCTGCCTGCAAAAAGAGCATCTGAGCATGACCCGGTAAATTCATTGCGTTATTAACTTAACTTCAAGAAAAATGAAACAATTAATAATTTTCACTTTCATAACATCACTTTTTATTACACAAATAAAAGGACAGGAAAAAGAATATTTTACCCTGCAAAATGTTATTGACCTTGCCTCTGTACAATCACTTGATGCCTTCCGTAACGAAAACATGTACCTTGCAAGTTACTGGGAATACAGATACTTCAGGGCCGACAGGCTTCCCAGCTTGTCGGTTCAGGCAACACCGCTTGATTACAACCGCTCCATGCAGAAAGTTTATAACTACGATGAGAACCGGGATGAATATAAATCACGCGATGATCTTAATTCTGAGTTATCCTTATCTCTGAATCAAAATATTGGATTAACCGGAGGGCAGATTTTTGCACGTTCCGATCTCAACATGTCACAAAAACTTGGATCCGAAAAAATTTCCTCATGGTCATCAACTCCTTTCAGCATTGGCTACACTCAACCTCTGAGCGGATATAACCGCCTGAAATGGACAGCCAAAATTGAACCTGTAAAATTTGAAAAGGCAAAAAAGAATTATATTCAGTCTAAAGAAGAACTGGCATTAAAAGCTTCCCGTCTTTTTTTCGATCTTGTTGATGCACAAATTGAAGTAAATATTTCTAAAACAAACCTGGCAAATGCCGACACTCTTTTTAAAATAGGCCAAGGACGCTATCAGGTGGGAACGGTTACTCAGGACGAATTGCTAAACCTTGAGTTAAGTTTCATGAATGCAACTCTGGCACTAACGCAAGCAAACCTCGGCCTTGAAAGGTCTCAGGCTCAGCTGAATTCATTTCTTGGGCTTAACAAAAGCACTAAAATAGAATGTATAATTCCGGAAAAATTGCCGGACCTTCAGGTATCTGCCGACAAAGCCGTACAAATGGCACTTGAGAATAATCCTGAAATGCTGAATCATGAACAAAGACTTATTGAGGAAGACCGAAAAGTTAATCTGGCCAAAAGTGAAAACGGACTTACCGGAGATTTATATGCACTGTACGGGCTAAATCAAAATGCAAGTGATTTTAACAAAGTTTATCAAAGTCCGTTAGACCGGCAGCGATTCCGAATTGGTGTAGGCATTCCGATTTTAGACTGGGGGCGCCGGAAAGGTCAGCTTGCCATGGCAGAATCAACCCGCGAAGTTGTACGGATTAGTGTGAATCAGGAAAAAATGGACTTTGAGCAGAATATAATTATGAATGTAATGGAGTTTAACCTACAGGCAAATCAGGTAATAAACACTGCAAAAGCAGACACAATAGCCCAGTTAGGTTATGATGTTACACAGCAGCGTTTCCTTATCGGAAAAATAGATGTGACAAAACTAAACCTTGCACGTAACGATCAGGAGCAGGCACGTCGTGCGTACATCAGGGCACTGCGTTCATACTGGAATTATTATTTCACAATACGCAGACTGACTCTATATGATTTTGAAAAGGGCATTACCCTTTCTGAAGATTTTGACCGGTTTATAAGCAATTATTAATCTTTTTTAATGACACTAAAGCGAAAATATTCTTTTCTGATTGTTGCAGCAATAATATTGGCTGTAATAATTGCTGCAGCAACCATATTTATAAGTACCGGCAAAAATGTTTATAAAGTTAAAACAGGAACTTTTGAACTGTCAATTGAAGCAAAAGGTGAAATACAGGGTAAAAATGCAATTATAATCAGTTTGCCGGACGAATTAAAACATAATGATTTACGTATTTACCAACTGAAAATAAAAGAAATAGTTGAAGAAGGCACGGCAGTAAAAACAGGCGACTGGATTGCCACTCTGGATGTGGCACAAATTACACAACAAATAGAAGATAACAATCAGGATTTGGAAAAATTCAGTGCCGAACTTAATGATGCAAAAATTGACTCTTCCATTCAGCTTACAAAACTAAGAGAAGAGCTTGGTGAGTTTGTTTATGATTTAGAGTATAAAGAGATAGAATTAGAACAGGCACAGTATGAATCGCCGGCATACCAGCGAAAAAAGAAAGTTGAATATGACCAGACTGTCAGGCAAATGGAAAAAAAACAACGCGATTACCAGCTCAGGCAACTTCAGCTTAAAATGAGAACAAGACGATTTGAAAGCCGGTATGATTATCATTTTAAAAGAGATTTGCTTTTAAAAAAGGCAATGGAAGCAGCACAAATAACTGCACCAAAAGACGGAATGGTTATGTATGCAAAACTATGGAATGGCAAAAAATTGCGAGCAGGGGACAATGTCAGCAGATGGATGCCCACCATTGCACTCCTTCCTGATATGTCGCAACCGGTTTCTGAAGCTTATATCCCCGAAATCGACGTTACAAAAATTGCATTGGGCGATAGTGCCGAAATAACCATTGATGCCCTTCCTAAAGACAAATTCGGAGGAGTAATCTCAAACATTGCCAATGTGGGACAGGAAATGTCAGGTTTTGACATGAAAGTTTTCAAAGTAATAATTGACCTGAATACAGAAGAAAAATCTATTAAACCGGCAATGACATCAATGAATAAAATTATTCTGTCAAGACTGAACAATGTCGTAAAAATTCCAAGGCAGTGTCTTTTTTGGGAAGACGAAAAAAGCTTTGTTTATTTAAACAAAAAAAACAAAACATGGAAAAAAACCGTAACTGCCGGCCTGGAAAATGATGAAGAGGTGGTTATTGAATCAGGACTTTTACCGGGTGCACATATTTTAATCACTCCCCCGCCCGAAAATGAAATAATAGCATACTGGGAAGAGTAACAATTACTTACATTCACAATTAAACATATTCAAAATCTTTAAAATACCTCTTCCTTTTTGCAGAGATTTTACAGGAGACAAACCAAGCTTTTCTGTCCTGACACGATTCATTTCACTTAACAATTTTTTTTCATCCTGAATATCTATACCGATGAGGCATAATCCTATAACAGTTTTCAAAGTAGTTCCTCTGACACGAATGGTATATGGCGAATATTTAGCCGGATGAATATGTATAAACCGTTCGGGATTTATACCCTGCCTTATAACCCATACTGAATTGTCAGTTAATGTCACTTTTCTGTAATCAAACGAAAAAAGCCATTGACCCAGCTTTTCAGGTGAATTCAAATTATATTCTTTTGCAAACTGAACAAACTCACTGCAAATCTCCTCAACTGATAAACTTCCATAATATAAATCCGTCAGATTGGTGCCAATCAGAAGTAAATCCTTTTCAACTTCATGCCACTGCAATTTTCTCCATTCACATACAGCTGCTTTTAAGCAGCTCAAATGATGCTTAAACGGGTTAAAAGCAACAGGAGGTTTAATATCAGCAGGATAAAATTCAGACACAATATTATCATTTTCCGCTAAAATAGGACTTCATAAAAGCATTTCAGAATAATTACGCAAAAATATTGCATACATTTGTGCATATTTTCAGATAATGAATTACTATCCGATACATGATTATTTTATATTAAACGGAAATCCGGAACCTGTTAACAGATACATTAATCAGGCAGACGAACAGGGCATTTATGAAGTGCTGCGAATCGAAAAAGGTATTCCTCTTTTTATTGAAGAACACCTTGACCGGTTTTGTAAATCAGCTTTATTATCAGGGAAAAAAACACATTTCAACAAAAATGAAATAACCGGATTTATTAAAGTTCTTATCACTAAAAACCGGGTTTTAACCGGTAATATCCTCATTTTATATAAAGACAATCTGAAAATATTTTACATCAACCATAAATATCCCGAACCCGAATGGTATGAAAGCGGGGTAGCATGCGAAATTTTAAATGCCGAGAGAAAAAATCCAAATGTAAAAATTTACCAGTCATCGGTAAGGCAGCGGGCAAACGCACTGATAAAGGAAAAAGGATTGTACGAAGTTTTATTAACTGACCAAAACGGCAGAATTACCGAAGGCAGCCGCAGCAATCTGTTTTTCATAAAAAATGATGAACTGATAACTCCGCCTTCAGCAAAAGTGCTTATGGGCATCACACGCCAGAAAACCATTCTGCTGGCAGAAAAAGCCGGAATTCCGTTTTCGGAACAAGATGTTTATGTGAAAGACTTAGCCGGATTTCAGGCACTTTTTATTACCGGAACCTCGCCAAAAATTCTGCCTGTTTCACAAATCGGAAACATCAGTTTCAATCCGCAGCATCATTTGGTTAAACTTCTTCAGAACAGTTATAATAAGCTGGTTGCGGATTACATATCCTCAAATTCCTGAAAAATTCAAATATCAGTTATTTCTGTATTATTCTACAGCCGGTCTAACAATATGGCTTCAGTTTGAATGTAATCTATATCGCGCCATTCGCCGTGTTTTGCATTGCGTTTTTTAAACCTTTCCTTAATTTTTTCAATGGTTTCGGCAGTTACGCCATAATCTGAAAGTTTACAGGCAATACCAAGTGATTCAAAAAACTCAACGGTTTTTTCAATTGCCTTGTCAATCCGCTCATCATCGGTTCCCTTAGTAATTCCCCAGATACGTTCACCATACTGCAAAATTTTCTCCTTTTTGCTTTTGCGTTTTAAATTCATTATTCCGGGCAGCACAATTGCGAGGGTACGTGCATGGTCAATTCCGTGAAAGGCGGTTAATTCGTGCCCAATCTGATGGGTTGCCCAGTCGGTTGGCACCCCTGCCCCAATCAGTCCGTTTAGTGCCATGGTTGCACACCACATAAAATTGGCAGCAGAATCGTAATCATTACGGTCAGCCATTATTTTCGGTGCCTCTTCAATTAATGTCAGCATAATTCCCTCCGAAAACCTGTCCTGCAAAGGTGCATTTACCGGATAAGTCAGATACTGCTCAATTACATGAACAAATGCATCGGCAATACCGTTGGCAACCTGCCTGTCGGGTAACGAAAAAACAGTCTCGGGGTCCATTATTGAAAAGCGGGGCCACATAAAAGGCGAACCGAAAGCTAATTTCTCATTAGTTGAAACACGTGATATAACAGATGTCCAGTTCATTTCGGAGCCGGTTGCAGGCAGCGTAAGCACAACACCAATCGGAACGGCATCTTTTGGAACCACCAGATACCTTTTGGTAAAAAAATCCCACGGATCACCGCCTTTATACAAAGCACCCGTTGCTATAAACTTGGCAGCGTCAATGACCGAACCTCCTCCTACTGCAAGAATAAAGTCAATATTTTTATCGTTAACAACCTTCATCGCCTTCACACATGTTTCATAATGAGGATTTGGCTCAATGCCGCCAAATTCATGCACTTCAAAATTTTTCAATGCAGTTATAACCTGATCATAAATACCGTTCTGCTTAATGCTTCCGCCACCGTATATCATTAAAACTTTCGAACCTTTAGGAATTTCACCTGCAACTTTAGGAATTGTACCTTTTCCGAAAATAATCTTTACCGTGTTTTT
>CAZXTX010000135.1:0-7996 GCA_964643695.1 uncultured Mariniphaga sp.
GTTGCACACCACTCTATATAAAAAAGTCTTTCTGCAAGTGTTTGGGTTTTTATAATAATTTCATAGTGATGCGTAAAACCTATGGATGAAAAATACTCAAAATTCGATTCATTCAAATCGTCCGTTACTGACGGACGATTTGCTGTTAACAGATCAATTTGAATATCGTCCGTTGGCAAAGGACGAATTGTTACAAGCTGACTATCAGCAAGTAAATATGGAGTCCACTCTTCGTAAAACTGCCTCATACGCTTTATATTCACTGGTGAAAATCCACGCAAACCAGGTAATTCCTGCTGTAATCTTTCAGAAATACTGTCAATTGCACCGGTTCCCCAAAAATGATTTCTACTGTTTTCAGAAATAAATTTTCCAATGCCAAAGTAGAGTGAAAGCATTTCGCGATTTGCTAATTTTGCAGCACGGTAACGGCTTTGCAAAATAGCATTTTTAAGGGCTTTGATTGCCTGATTTAAATTGGTGGCAGAGAGTTATTGCATATTCATTTTATTTTCAATTCGTTAATAATATAATATGTACGCTGATAAAGATAATAATTTTACAATTTACAGATTTAATTCAGGTTCGTTCACGATTAAGCCGCAAAGATATTCTGCACTTCATACAGAAGCTTTTTAATGACCGCCCCAGTTATACAGAATCTCTGGAACGGCTTTCAGACCGAATTAAGAAAAACTGCAGTCTGCAATGAAAAGTCAGGGAACAATTGTTTAATATTTTCAATTTATATATATACAGAATAAAGGTTTTATTAGTTTTGTGGCAAAACAGATTAAACATATGAAGGTTATTGATATTATAAGCAGTTCATCAAAAACGGTTTTTTCTTTGGAACTGCTGCCGCCTCTAAAAGGAAATGATGCGTCTCACATTTATAAGACCATTGAAAATCTGCTGGATTATAATCCGAAATACATCAACATTACCACGCACCGCGATGAAGTTGAATTCAGAGAGCTTTCTGATGGTTCCTTAATAAAGCGCACAACCCGGAAGCGCCCCGGAACTGTTGCAATTGCAGCATCCATACAGAATCGGTTTGGTATTCCGGTAGTTCCCCATATTTTATGCGGCGGATTCACAAAAAGTGAAACTGAACATGTATTAATTGATTTAAATTTTTTAGGTATTGAAAATGTGCTTGCACTGCGTGGCGACGGTATTAAAACCCAGCATGTTTTTCAGCCCGAAAAAGAAGGACATTCCAATGCAAACGAGCTGGTTGGGCAGATTGTAAATCTGAAAAAAGGTGTTTATCTGGAAAAAGATTTAAAAAATAATACACCGCTTGATTTTTGTATCGGTGTGGCAGGGTACCCCGAAAAACACTTTGAAGCACCAAATATGGAGCAGGATATTTGTTACTTAAAGCAGAAAGTTGATGCAGGTGCCGATTATATAGTTACACAAATGTTTTTCAACAACCGGTTTTACTACGACTTTGTAAACAAATGCCGCAATATAGGAATTACAGTGCCAATAATTCCGGGAATTAAACCTGTAACTCTGAAAAATCAGCTTACGGTTCTTCCTAAAATTTTCAATATCGATTTGCCTGTGGAGTTGTCTGATGAATTGGCAAAATGCAAAACCAACGAGGATGCTTCAAAAGTAGGAACCGAATGGGCAATATATCAGTCAAAGGATTTGGTTGCCAATAACGTACCTTCACTGCATATTTACACTTATGGCGTTTCTGATAATGTAAGGGAAATTGTTAAAGCAGTTTTTTGATTAGTTTGATTCGGCTGTCACATCAATTTCAATATGTTGCCGGTTGAGTATGTTGTTTTCCTCCTGATTGTTAAGTTTTAACGAATATAACATGGCTTCGAGCTGACGAATATAGTTTCGTTTGTTTTTGCTGGGTGCATAAATATAGCCAAATACAGCAATTACCCGCTGGTTTGCCAGGTCAAGCTCAGAAAGTGAAATGTAAGGGCCCCCCATAAAATCGTTGACAAGTTTCCACAATCCGCGCATTTCTGCTGCATAGTTTCCGTTATGCCGTATTATATTGCTGAACTGCTCAATCAGTCGTTCAGTGGTCATGTAGCTGCCATCGGCGGGGCCGGGAATATATGACTTTAAAAAGTGGTCTCTGATATTCATCTGATACTCCGGCATGAATGCACTGTCAGAAACATAGGGATAGGTATATATAGCAATTCCCTGAGATATTTCAGGCGTTTCAAATCTGAGCCAGATAAAGTCCTTTTTTTCAGTGGCAATCTGAAAACCGGGAGCTACATTCATGGATATATCAAATTTTTCACTCAGAACATTGAAAATACCTCTTTCATAAAAATTTTTGTAATTTCCGGTAAGCCTGTCTTTTTCTGCTTTCAGAAAATAAGATAGAATTTTACTTTTGTTTTCGTTGAATAACTCTTCAAATTCCTTTTCATTTTTTGCATTAATCTGAACGGTTGCCTGCGGGCTCGCCCATACATCATTCTGAAAATTAACCTGAGACTGTTCAATTGCGGGAGATATTCTGGTTTGAATAATATTTCTTGTAGTTCTGAAAATACTTTGAAAACCTTCGGGTGTAAGCTTTACAATATCAAAAAGAGGTTCGTCCTGCGGCAGGGCTATATGCTGCTGTGCCAGCGTTTCGCGCAGCAGCTGGCCCGGTTTCCCCTCCCATGAGTCATCATTCATAATAACAATCATTTCACCGGGCTTGCCGGTAATGTTTCTCGTGATACCTTCCTGATTATTACATGAATAAAATCCGGCAATCAAAATCGTCAATAAAACATAAAATGCTTTATTCACCTTTTGAAATGATTTTTTATTTACTGCAAAACTCATTTGATTGAGAGGATATAAAAAACTGTTTGAGCTAAAAATCCCGTTACCGGAATCAGCAGCAACGGGACTTCATAAAATACAGAAATCTATTCGTTAATTTTTTTGGGTTCTGCGTCATCATCGTCTCCCTGACTTGCTTTCTTAAACTCTTTCATTCCCTTGCCTAATCCTTTCATTAATTCAGGAATTTTACGGCCGCCAAAAAGAAGCAGCA
Source organism: uncultured Mariniphaga sp. (assembly GCA_964643695.1). GTDB lineage: Bacteria > Bacteroidota > Bacteroidia > Bacteroidales > Prolixibacteraceae > Mariniphaga. Next base: position 3,053 of record CAZXTX010000135.1, read on the forward strand.
CAACAATTAAAATTATAATAAGTTCCTGTGGTCCTACTATTCCGGCTACAATAGATAAATTCATAATTATGCACTTAAAAATGGTTTGTACAAAAATAGAACTTTTTACTTAAAAAGTCCCATTAATCAATTTAATTATATCATTCGCATTTGCGAAAAGAACAAGTGCCAGTAAAATAATCATTCCGGCTACTTGCGCGTATTCAAGGAATTTTTCACCCGGTTTTCTGCCGCTAATCATTTCATAGGCAAGAAACATAACATGTCCTCCGTCTAATGCCGGTATCGGCAAAAGATTCATAATTGCCAGAATAATTGATATAAAAGCGGTCATATTCCAGAATGAAAACCAATCCCAGGTACCCGGAAAAATATTACCGATTGTGGCAAAACCGCCCAATGACTCAAATGCCTTGGTTTCCGGCCTGAAAAGAAGTTTGAACTGTTTCAGGTAATCTTTGGTGGTTTGAAAACCGCGGCGTATTCCGGCAGGAACAGACTCGAGCAGACCGTAATTTATCGTGGCGAGCTTTAAAATATCAGGATTGTTAAATACCGGATAAAAGCCAAGCTTGCCTTCATCGGAAACAGTTATATCCTGATTTATTTCACTTCCGTTACGTAACAATGTTAAGTTTATTGTCTCATTCTTTTTTGAGTCTAAATATTCGGCAAACTGGTCATAAAACTCAAAACGGTTATCGTCTATACTTACAAAAACATCTCCTTTCTGAAGGTCTGCCTCAGCAGCAGGTGAATTTTCAATTACACTGCCGACATTAATATCAAAAGGTTTTCGCCAGGTCATCACATCTTTGCTTTTCAGCAAAATTGCCAGATCGGAATTGGTTATTTCAATATCGGTAACAACGCCGTTTCTTTCAACCTGAACCGATTTGGCTGCTTCCAAAACAATTGTCGGGATAATTTTCATGAAACTTTCCACCTCTTTATTATCAACCGACAAAATTTTATCACCGTTTTGAAATCCAATCTCCTTACCTGTTTCATTTACTTCAATACCATATATTACATTTTTGGTGGGCAGGTATGTTTCACCCCAGGCATACAGTACTCCTATGTATATAATCATGGCGAAAATAAAATTCATCATAACTCCGCCAAGCATAATAAGCAATCTCTGCCACGATGGTTTTGAACGAAATTCCCAAGGCTGGGGAGGCAGTTTCATTGCTTCCTTATCCATCGATTCGTCAATCATTCCGGATATTTTGACATAACCTCCGAGCGGAAGCCAGCCAATACCATATTCGGTATCACCTTTTTTAAATTTAAACAGTGAAAACCAGGGATTGAAAAACAGATAAAATTTTTCAACTCTTGTTTTAAATATTCGTGCAAACATAAAATGCCCGAATTCGTGTAAAACCACTAAAATAGAAAGGCTTAAAATAAGCTGTGCCGCTTTTACCAATATTGTTCCCATGTGATTCTTCTATTCTTAAAATTTGTTTTCTGTTAACAATTGTGCAATTCTTCTTGTTTCGGTATTGGTTTGAATAAGATTGTCAATATCCGGCTTTTCAATAAAGTCTATTTTTTCAATTGTTTTTTCAATAATCTCAGGCATTTTTAAAAAACTTATCTTTTCCTCAAGAAATGCCTGAACTACCACTTCATTGGCTGCATTCAGAATGCAGGGAACATTTCCGCCTGCATCAAGTGCCTCAAAAGCAAGTGCAAGATTACGAAAAATTTTCGTATTTGGCTTTTCAAACTGTAAAACAGGATAATCTGTGAAATTAAATCTCGGAAAGTTATTTTTTATACGATAAGGAAATCCAAGGGCATACTGTATTGGCAGGCGCATATCGGGCAGGCCCATTTGTGCTTTAATGGAACCGTCTTCAAACTGTACCATCGAATGGATTATGGATTCAGGATGTATAATTATTTCAATTTTTGATGCAGGCAGCCCAAACAACCAGTGCGCTTCAATAGCTTCAAGCCCTTTGTTCATAAGCGTGGCAGAATCGATTGATATTTTTGCTCCCATTTCCCAGTTTGGATGTGCAAGTGCATCCCTGACAGTAACATCCTTCAGTTCTTCAAGAGTTTTTTTTCTGAAAGGCCCGCCGGAGCATGTCAGAAAAATTTTTTCAGCCGGATTGAAAACTTCACCTATAAGGCACTGAAAAATAGCAGAATGTTCTGAATCAACCGGAATTATATCAACCTGATTTTCTTTGGCAAGGCCGGTGACAAGCTCCCCGGCAATTACCAGTGTTTCTTTGTTTGCAAGTGCAATGTTTTTTCCGGCTTTTACGGCATGCCATGTGGGTATTAATCCTGAGTAACCCACCATTGCCGTAATAATCAGATCAATGGTATCCATTTGTACCACCTGATTTAATGCATCGGCACCAGTATAAATTTTGATGGGTTCATCTTTAAGAGCTTCCTTTACAATGTTGTAATTGTTTTCATTTGCAATTACTATTGCATTTGGCTGAAACTTTTTTGCCTGCGAAATAAGCAGCCCGGTATTGTTGTTGGCAGTTAATACTTCAACCTCAAATAATTCGGGATTTTTTTCGATCACTTCAAGCGATTGTGTTCCGATTGAACCTGTTGAACCCAGAATTGCAATTCTTTTTCTCATGGCTAAAAGTCTATGTATTGTTCTGGGTCAAGCGGTGTGCCGTCATACCAAAGTTCAAAATGCAGATGCGGCCCTGTTGAAAGTTTTCCGGTGTTTCCGATAATCGCTATTGCTTCTCCTGCTTTAACCCTGTCTCCTGTGTTTTTCAGCAATTCAGAATTGTGTTTGTATGCCGACACAAGTTCAGAGTCATGCTGAATAAAGATAACATAACCGGTTTCCATTGTCCAGCCTGAAAATATAACTGTTCCGTCTAAAACTGTTGAAATTCTGGCATTTGGCTCACTTACCAGATCAACGCCAAAATGGTCGTGAGTGGATTTGAATTTATTGGTAATTACCCCTTTTATGGGTGTGAAAAAATGAATCTGACTTAAGTTTAAGTTGCGCTTGCCTGACAATTCTGCCGGCTGCAGACTTATTTGTTCAGCCAGCAATTTATCCTGAAATACCGAATCATGGTTAAATTGTTCAAGTTCAACCTGATTTATTGAGAAAGAGGAATCTTTAATTACAAGATTGTCTTCGGGTACTTCATCATTCATTATTGCCTGAATACCTTTGAAAAACTGATCCCGCTTGTACAATTCATTCTCCAGAGAGTCAATTTTCAGTGCCGTAAGTACAAGCATCTGCCTGTATTCCGCTTTTGGATAACCCGGTATATATTCACGCAAACCGGTGGTGGCAATCAATAAAATAACCAAAATAACAATCAGGGCAGACAAAAGGCTGGTTACTGTAAATACTTTCAGGCGGGTGAGCTTAATACTCCACACCGACTGAAACGTGGTATCATTGTATATAATTAACCGGTACCGGTCACTAAGTTTTTTAATTATCTTCTTCTTCACTCTTCATCTGCTTTTAATTGAGAGTTACAAAATTATAAAGAATTGAGATACTATTTGCCCAATTTTGGATTTTTAAATAAAGTGTGGCCTAAACATGACTTAAAATGTGAGCCATGAAATGTGAAATACTATCTTTGTAGCTTTTTAAGTAAATAATCGATATTATAAAATGAGAAAAATGAGTTTTGTGCTGCTCCTGACAGTTGCTTTATTTGGAAGAGCAGCAGCCGATGAGGGAATGTGGCTACCTTCGCTGATTAAAAAATTAAACATTTCGGAAATGCAGGAAATGGGGTTGAAATTATCTGCTGAAGATATATACAGTATTAACAACTCCAGTCTTAAAGATGCCGTTGTGGCATTAGACAGAGGATCCTGCACCGCTGAACTTATTTCGGGCGAGGGGCTGTTGCTTACCAATCATCATTGCGGTTTTGATGAAATACAAAAGCATTCAAGTGTTGAACACGATTATCTGAAGGATGGTTTCTGGGCAATGAATCGTGAGGATGAACTGCCAAATCCGGGAAAAACGGTCACTTTTCTGATAAGGGTTGAAGATGTTACCGAACAAATTGTGTCGGAACTTAACGAAAACATGACTGAAACTGAAAGGAACAGAAAAATTTATGAGATTTCTGACGATCTGGAAAAGGAAGCAAAAGAAGATTCACACTATGAAGTTTATGTAAGGAGCTTTTACAATTCAAATCAGTTTTTTCTTTTTGTTACCGAAACATTTGGGGATGTTCGTCTTGTAGGTGCACCACCACAGGCTTTGGGAAAATTCGGCGGAGACACCGATAACTGGATGTGGCCGCGGCATACTGCCGATTTTATGCTTTTCAGGGTTTACTCCGACCCCGACGGAAAACCTGCAAGCTATTCGGAAGACAATATACCATACAGCCCGAAACATTTTTTACCTGTTTCACTTAACGGAGTCGATGAGGGCGATTTTGCAATGATTATGGGATACCCCGGAAGAACAAACAGATACGAAACTTCATTCGGTGTAAAATATATTATGGATGTCACAAATCCTGTAAGGGTTGAGGCGCGTGAAGCCAAGCTAAATATTATTGACGAGTATATGGGCACCAGCCAAAAGGCACGTATTCAGTATGCATCCAAATATGCCAGAAGTTCAAACTATTACAAATACAGTATTGGCCAGAACAGAGGGCTGGAAAATTTGAATGTTACTTCTAAAAAGGAACGGCTTGAAAAAGATTTTTCCGAATGGGTAAATGCAGATAACAGCCGTAAAGAGAAATATGGGAAAGTGCTGGATAATTTAGAAAAGGCATATAGTAATTCCGAAGCCAGAAGAGCATGGGAGTATATGGCTGAGGCACTGGTGCGCGGGCCTGAAATTTTTATGTTTGCCTACCGCGGACTGCCTGTTTATAAATTGTTAAAAGATGGTGACGTGCGGCCAGAGTTTAAAGAAATGATAAAAAACCG
>CAZXTX010000136.1:0-7943 GCA_964643695.1 uncultured Mariniphaga sp.
CTTTCACCCCTTTTTCATGGGCTTTTGCAACAATCTTCGAATAATCATAAACTTCACCATCCGAATCGGGATACTGAACAATAACACCAAAAACATCATCGCCGAAATCAAATTTATCTCTCGGCTGAATTCTCAATTCTATTCCCAGCGGATTAGCCCTGACTGATAATACATCTTTAGTCTGAGGCCATATTTTTTCATCAACCAGAACCACATTAACACCCGCCTTCACCATTTGCCGCGAACGCAGATTAAGCATCATAACCATTGCCTCGGCAGCGGCTGTTGCCTCATCAAGCAGTGAAGCATTGGCAATCTCCATTGCTGTAAGTTCACAAATCATTGTCTGAAAGTTAAGCAGTGCCTCAAGTCTGCCCTGCGAAATTTCAGCCTGATAAGGTGTGTATGAAGTGTACCAGCCGGGATTTTCAAAAACATTGCGCAAAATTACCGAAGGGGTAACAGTATTGTAATACCCCATACCGATATAGGATTTAAAAACCTTGTTTTTTCTTGAAATATTCAGAATTTTCCGGTAATATTTTCCTTCCGAAAGAGGTTTGCTCAGTTTAAGAGGTTCCTTAAGTCTGATATGTGCAGGAACGGTCTGTTCGATAAGCTCCTCCATAGATGAAGCACCAACTGCTTTCAGCATTTCACTGATTTCGGCATCACGCGGACCGATATGACGGTTAACAAATCTATCGTATGACATTTGAAATGAAAGTTTAATTTTTGATTTTTTACTGAAAAGAAAATTACAATATAATCTTCAATTTATATTAAAAACGGATTTGATTTCTTTTCAAATCCAAGAGTTGTTTCCGGGCCATGACCGCAATAAACGGTTGTTTCATCGGGCAAAACAAAAAGTTTCTCCCAAATTGCCGAAATAAGGGTTTCGTGATCGCCTCCCGGCAAATCTGTTCTTCCGATACTTCCATAAAAAAGAACATCACCGCCTATTATTACATTGTCTTCTGCAGAATAAAACACAACATGTCCGGGTGAGTGTCCCGGAACATGAATAATTTCCAATTTGGTATTCCCAAACTCCAAAACTTTATGCTCATCGAAAAAGCCTTCGGGTTTTTTAATTGAATTCATTTCAAAACCGAACATTTTTCCCTGCGATACAGCCTGCTCAATCCAAAACTCATCATCAGAATGAATGAAAAAGGGGATATTATATTTTTTTCGCAAAAACTCAACTCCCATAATATGATCGAAATGGGCATGGGTATTGGCTATTTTAACAGGCGTTAAATTGTTTTCACTTATAAAATCAGTTATCTCCTGTAGTTCAGTTTCAAAATAAAAACCCGGATCCACAAAAACAGATTCAAGAGTTTCATCCCAAATTATATACGAATTCTCCTGAAGCGGATTTACAACAAATTTTTTAATTTTCAACATTATCTAAAAATTTACAGTCCCTTTTAAAAGCGGCACAAATATAAAACCACCGTGTTTTTCTGTTTTATATTCATTTTCTGAAACACGCATAACAACCAGCATCTCCTGTCGGGCTTTCACACCAACCGGAATTACGAGCCTTCCTCCAATTTTAAGCTGTTCTTTTAAAGCCGGGGGAATAACAGTTGCACCGGCAGTTACCAAAATCTTGTCGAAAGGAGCAAAAAGAGGTAATCCTTCATTTCCGTCACCAAAAAAGCAGGCCGGATTATACCCTATTTCAGGCAGAAAAGCCTGTACTTTCTGGAAAAGTTCCTTTTGACGTTCAATTGTAAACACTTTTGCACCCATTTCAACCAGAACGGCAGCCTGATAGCCTGAGCCGGTACCGATTTCAAGAATTTTGTCATTTTTTTCAACCTGTAACAGCGAGGTCTGTATGGCAACAGTGTATGGCTGAGAAATGGTTTGTCCTGCACCAATGGGAAACGCCTGATCTTTATAGGCAAAATTCAGAAATGAACTCTCCATAAACAGATGACGGGGAACCCTGCCAATGGCTGCAAGAACTCCTTCATCCTTTATGCCTTTAATCTTCAAGCCATCAACCAGCCTTTTCCTTAATCCCTGATGTCTCAGATTATCATTATCTTCCATATACATCTTCAATAATTCTGCAAAATTAACCTAACAAAATCTATTTCAAACAACTTCCTTTTTACAATATTAACATTTAAAGTTGATAAGTTCACAACATTAAAGCTAAAAGGATTAAACTCATATTTTATATTTGCAGTAATGCTGAACATCGGATTAATAGGAGATATTCAATTACTTGAGCCATATATAAAGAAAGCTCAGGAAAATCCTGAAATTTATATTTCAGGAAAATCATCGGTTGGTACCCATTCCCATACTGCAAACATCCGTTTATCAGCTCCCGAATTCAACAGGATTGAGCTGATTGAACGCTCTGATGCCCTGCTTATTGACCATTTCTCACTGCTCCCGTTTCAGATGCTTTGCGACATGGTTAAAAAATCAAAACATTTTTTTGCAGCCAGTTATCCGGATTTGAGCATTTCTGAATGCAGCATGCTAAATGAGTTGGCTACTGAAGCTAAAACCATTATCCAGATAGCAAACCCCCTCTATTATCTTCCTGCAATACAATGGCTGAATAATAATATCAGGCATCCGGCAGTAATTAATATTAATCATTTTCATCCCGAATTTCAGAAAGAAGAACTTATTTTGAAATTATTGCTGATGATGAAAGATATTACGGGGTTTAACCCAAAAAGAACAGAAGCTTTCCTGTTTAAGTCAGCACCTTCCGAATCGGTTGTCAATATTGTTTTTCTTGAGTTTCTAAATGGAACCCGGGTAACATTAAATTATGGGAGCATGAGTGACAAAACTGAATTTAATATAAAAACATACTCCAAAAATCAATTTACCGAACTGGACTTTATAGAAAAGCTCTTTCTGAATAATGATACTGTTTTAAGTTTTAATGAAACTGAAGAACAAAATGAAATTGACTCTTTTGCAGCTTCAGTCATGAATAAAGAACGAGTAACGTTAACCGATATTAAGGATTATTCATCTGTATTACAAACAGTTCATTTAATCAACACCAAAATAGACAATTTTACAGGCAATTAAGCAACAAAAAAATTACTTTTGCCTGCAATTTTTTTTCAAACAGTACGTTTGGATTACATGTATAAATAATACATGTAACCGGGCTTGATGATCAAAAGCAATGATGAACAAAAAGTGGCAGACTTCAAAATACATTTTTCTTGATTTTTTAGCATCAGCTATAAGCTGGACACTCTTTTTTATATACCGGAAAGCGGTGATAGAACCTCAATATTTTGGATCAGCCATTCCCATTGAATTCAACAACAAATATTTCTTGGGATTGATATTAATCCCTTCACTTTGGGTTATGTTTTACTATATTACCGGTTTTTATGATAATATATACAGACGTTCACGATTAATTGAACTCTGGCAAACCTTTTTAACCACAACAATCGGTGTAACATTCATTTTTTTCGCACTGATTCTTGACGATTACATTGTTTCGTACAAAAATTATTACCACCTCTATTTTACATTGTTAGGATTACATTTTACATTTACATATATTTTCAGGCTTATCCTGACAACCCGTACAATTCACAGGATTCATCAGAGAAAGATAGGTTTCAACACCCTGCTGATCGGCAGCAACAAAAAAGCAGAAAAGATATATAGTGAAATGCTTAATCAAAAGCGCCCGGCAGGAAATAAGTTCATTGGTTTTATTGGTATTGAACAAAATGATGACAGGCTGCTTGGTAAATATCTCCCGCAACTCGGAAAGATAAATGAACTGAATGAAATTATTGACAATCACACAATTGAAGAGGTAATTATTGCTGTTGAAACCCGGGAACACGAAAAATTAAACAATATTTTAACGATACTTGAAAATCGCCAGATAACCATTTGGGGAATTCCTGATTTATATGATTTTCTTTCTGGAACAGTAAAAACCAATACAATATACGGCAGTCCGTTAATTAAAATATCGAACGGACTAATGCCGTCATGGCAGGCTAAAATAAAAAGATTACTTGACATCATATTGTCGCTATTAGCCATTATTCTATTTTTTCCGGTTTTTATTATTCTTGCTGTTTTTATAAAAAAATCATCTAAGGGCCCTGTTATTTACAAACAGGAAAGAATTGGGCGTTTTGGCAAACCGTTTCACATATACAAACTGCGCAGTATGGTACACGATGCCGAAAAAGGCGTTCCTGCCCTGTCAGGGGAAAATGATGAGCGCATAACAGGAATTGGCCGTTTTCTGCGTAAAACACATCTCGATGAAGTTCCCCAATTCTTCAATGTTTTGAAAGGTGATATGTCGCTTGTAGGTCCACGCCCTGAGCGTCAGTATTATATTGACCAGATTGTGGAATATGCACCACACTATACCCACCTGCACAAACTTCGCCCGGGCATTACATCCTGGGGACAGGTAAAATACGGATACGCCTCAAGTGTTGAGGAGATGCTTGAACGCCTGCAATACGACATGATGTATCTCAAAAATATTTCACTGTATGTGGATTTTAAAATAATGATTTACACATTAATGGTGGCATTCAAGGCAAACGGAAAATAATCTGACAGCCTGCTACAAACCAATGGTATGCAAGGGAATATACTGAGCCCCTCCGGTTTTTAAGATACTTTGATAAAGAATAATTTCATTAATATTCACAGTCTGAAACAGCGTTTCCTCATATTTCTCAACTGTATTGTAAAACTCAGATTTATTTTTTATAAAATTAATTCTTGCAATTGTAATGTGTGGGCTAAACGGTCTTAACTCAGGCTGAAAACCGATTGTCATCATTCTTTTCTCAATTTCCGATACAATTTGAATCAAAAAATCACTTTCAGTAATTTTCACAAACAGTATTCTTGGAATTCCTTTATTCTTAAAAAAACCTATACCAGCAAGCCGGAGAGAAAAAGGCTTAAACATTTCTGCTGACATTTTAAGTTCATCTGCAATTTCTATTATCTGTGAAGACGTTGTGTCACCGATAAATTTAAGGGTAAGATGAAGTTTGTTTTTATTAACCCAGCTGAAATTCTCTTCAGAAAAAACATTCTGCAAATCTTCAATTGTATTATTGAGAATCTCAGAAGGCACAATGTCAATTGCAATAAATGTACGCTTTAACTCATCCATTTAAAAAATTAGAAATATCCGATTTCAATAAGTGTAACAATCTGCTCCAGTATCATATCCTCCCCAAAAGGATCGTATTCAGCCTTTAAATCATTTTTGAAAATTTTTGCAATACCCTGCCAGAAAAAAGCTGAAGCTCCTCCTCTGAATTCTTTTATAAGTGCATATGAAGTTTTGCTTGTTTCCCTGTCAATAAGCTTCAACAAAATCCGTCCATCCGAAATAGTCAGTTTTTTCATATCGTCTTTATATTCCGTGAGCAAATTTTTCTCCATTTCCTTCATCATTTTCCGGCGTTCCTTATCATCTTCCAGAGCTAAATATTTTGGTTCATATTCGGCCAGCATTTCACCTGCCAGTTTGGCATAAGGATATACTTTTTTTACTTTTTCAACATACCGGTTATACTGTCGTTCATGTCTTGGTTTATCAAATTCAGGCCGGGAGTAAACTGTAACTTCCGGTAAATTCCTGTAAATAACAGTATCTCCTTTTTCAATAATCCCGATTGCCGGCACAGAATCAGGTTTTTGAGCCTCAGCCTGCAAGAGTGCTATCAAGAAAACAACAATTACCGGTAACGATATTTTAAAAACCTGTTTCATTCAGAAATAAACGTAAATATTCTTTTTCAATTATAACCTGCACAAAGTTTATATATTTGTTTTGTTGATATTATCTTAAACAATTTTAATGCAAACTATAATATGTTCAGAAATAGTCAGGTTTAAAGTTATAATTATTCACACGAACGGCCGGAAGCAAGGCAAAATGATGAAAGCTCCTGACATTTATACAAATAATAACAATTTTAAAACGCAACAGTATTACCATGCGAAAACTAAAAATAAACGAACTGCCCCGAATCACAATCGATGAATACAAAAAAGCAGAAAAAACTCCTCTCGTGGTGGTTTTAGACAACATCAGAAGCTGCAACAACATCGGTTCTGTTTTCAGAACATCAGACGCGTTGCTGATTGAAAAGATTTATCTCTGCGGAATTACTGCAACTCCGCCAAACAGGGAAATTCATAAAACAGCTTTGGATGCGGAAAAATCTGTTGAATGGGAATATTTCAGCAAAACAGAAGATGCAGTGGAAAAACTAAAACAGCAGGGATATTCTGTTTATGCGGTGGAGCAGGTTGAAAACAGTATTCTGCTGCCTGACTTTCAACCTGAAAACAACAAAAAAACGGCACTTATTTTTGGCAATGAAGTTAAAGGTATTCAGCAAAAAGTGGTAAATATGTGTGACGGTTCAATTGAAATTCCGCAATACGGAACCAAACACTCATTCAATGTGGCAGTTAGTGCTGGTATTGTTCTGTGGGATATTTTTCAAAAATTAAAAAAATAACTAACTTTAATCTCAAACCGAAACATAAATTAAAATGAATGCCCCGATTACAATTCCCGAAGAGTTCCTGCAGTTCATCTGGGAAAACCGGCTCTGTTACACAGACAAACTAACAACTGTGTGCAGTCAGTCAGTTGAAATTATTCATCCCGGAAAAAGAAACAGAGATGCCGGCCCCGACTTTTTCGATGCACGAATTAAAATTGGAGATACTTTATGGGCAGGCAATGTTGAAATTCATAAAAAGGCTTCGGACTGGATAAAACATAACCATACAGAAAATCAGGCTTATGAAAATGTTATACTGCATGCGGTTGAAGAAGCCGATATTCAGATAACACGAAAAAACGGCGAACCGGTGCCAACTCTTGTGCTAAACTGGCCGCCGGAATATACTTTGAATTATCAGAAACTGCTTGATGCAAGAACATGGATTGCTTGTCAGAACCAGTTTCATAAAGTTGACCCGGTTATTTTACAACTTGGTTTTAACCGTTTGATGATTGAACGGCTTGAAGAAAAGACAGATGAAATAGTAAAAATTCTGAAACAGAACAGCTACAACTGGAACGAAACATTTTATATGATGACTGCCCGCATGTTCGGTTTTAAAGTAAATGCAGTACCCTTTGAGCTTTTGGCAAAATCGGTTCCGATGAACATTCTCGCAAAACATAAAAACAATCTTTTTCAGCTTGAATCACTCTTGTTTGGCTCATCAGGACTGCTAAGTGAAGAGCTGTTTGGCGACAAATATTTTACAGAACTTAAAAATGAATATGAATTTCTAAAGAAAAAATACAATCTGAAACCTGTTGAACCGCATTTATGGAAATTTATGAGACTACGTCCCGGAAATTTCCCAACCGTAAGAATCTCACAATTTGCCGCACTTATACACAAATCAAGCGGTCTGCTTTCAAAAGTAATTGAAACTGAAAGTTCGGAACAGTTAAAGCAGCTTTTTTCGGTAGAAGCATCCGGATACTGGGATAATCATTACAACTTTAACAAACCTTCAAAACGAAGTTACAAAAAACATCTCGGTATTAACTCGGTTAACACACTTATTATAAATGTTGTAGTGCCGTTTCTTTTTGTTTATGGCGAAAAGCAAAATCATAATTACCTGAAAAACAGAGCTATTGAATTTCTCGAAAATATGCCTCCCGAATCCAATTCAATAATTAGAAAATGGGAAAGACTGGGTGTTAATGCACGTTCCGCGTTTGAATCGCAGGCATTGCTGCAGCTTAAAAACCGGCACTGCATTGTAAAAAACTGTTTAAACTGCCCGATAGGAAACAAGCTGGTAAAAAGCAAGTAAAACAGGCGTCTTAAAAGATGCCTGCTAACCAAAAACAACTTAAATATAAAGACTTACCTTATAGTCAATAATGA
>CAZXTX010000137.1:0-7880 GCA_964643695.1 uncultured Mariniphaga sp.
TGAAACTGCCGGAAGAACAACCTTTACTGTGGTGATGGAGGAAGAAACAATTGGAATTGAAGAAGTTGTGGCAATCGGATATGGAACTGTAAGAAAAAGTGATTTAACAGGATCCGTAGCTTCTGTTAAGCCTGAACAGTTGACCACTTTCACCGTTTCAGATCCCATACATGCAATACAAGGACTTGTACCGGGAGTTCAAATATCTCAAAATACAGGAGATCCTTCAGGGGATTATACGATACGTATCAGAGGTGTTAACTCTATACAAGGGAGCAATACCCCGCTGTACATCATTGATGGTATTCCATCAAGCACAAACACAATCAGTACCTATGATATTGAATCGCTGGAAGTATTAAAAGATGCTTCTGCAACAGCAATATACGGTTCAAGGGGAGCCAATGGGGTAGTACTGATCACCACCAAGAGGGGGAAAGCAGGTAAAGCCAATGTTTCATACGACTATGAGTATGGAATTCAATCTCAAATCAAAAGATTTGATATGATGGATGCTCAAACATGGGCAAGATTTCAGAATATGTTTTTAGTAAATTCAGGCACTCTTCCCGAGCCCGCTTTTTCCGAATCCGAAATAGCGGCCATGGGTAAAGGTATAGACTGGCAGGACCTGATGTTCAAAAATGCTCCTATTTCCAATCATAACCTGAGTGTTACAGGCGGATCGGAAAACATTAAATATTTTGTGAGTGCTTCTGCTATGCAAAGAGACGGAATGATTCACAACAGTTCCTTCAATAAATATAATATCCGTTCCAATGTGGATATAACCATATCTCCCATGATTGATGCTTCCTTACAATTAGGATATACAAATACAGATTATTACAATCAAACTGGTGGAGGCTCGCATAATGGCGCGTCAATGATTTCGGCTATTTATTCTGCATATCCTGTATTTGAGCCGTTTGATGCCAATGGAAACTATGCTGACCTTCGTTCGCGGTATGCTTGGTCTTCTCATGAAATCTTAAATCCTATGGTGATTGCGTATGAGACTTCAAAAAGAACGGTTACCAATATAATCAACGCAAATGCTTCCATAATATTCAAGCCATTTAAAGGTTTTTCGCTTAAAAGTATAGTGGGCATTCAAAATTCAAATCCGAGATATGATGCATATGTAACATCCAAATATATATATTCGAATAATAGTGCATCCGTTAGCGCTTCACGTGCAAACTCTATTGTGAATGAGAACATCATGAGTTATAATTTCACAATAGAAGATGAGCACAAGTTTGATCTGATGGCTGCTTTTACTTACCAACAATCTGACAATGTTTCACTTAGTGCAGGAGGTAACACCTTTTTTTCTGACGTTTTGTACACATATGCGTTGAATTCGGCAGGTATCATCAACACCCCTTCCACCAGTTATTCCAAATGGGTATTGATGTCCTATTTGGGTAGAATCAATTACTCCTATAAAGGGAAATATTTGGCAACCGCAAGTTTTCGGTCTGACGGATCAAGCCGTTATTCTCCCGGACAACGATGGGGCTATTTCCCCTCAGGAGCGTTAGCGTGGCGCGTTTCCGATGAGGCTTTTATGGAAAGTTTCTCCGGTTTCCTATCCGATATGAAAATTCGCTTCGGATACGGTGAAACCGGTTCTACGGCAATCAATCCTTACTTCACTCAAAACCTTTTAACTGCCGGAAAAACGGCAACGGGAAATGGCAATTACACCTTTTATGCTCCAAGCTCTACGTATCCCGGTGAATTGAAATGGGAAACCACTGCACAGTGGGACGCTGGTTTGGATATAGCATTATTCAAACACCGCATACGCATCACGGCCGATTATTACGAAAAATTTACCAGAGACCTGCTAAATACGGTTTACATGCCTACATCAACAGGGTATACGCGAACCACAAAGAATATCGGCAGTATGAGTAATAAGGGAGTTGAGTTTTTAGTTGATGCTGACATTATCAGAAAACAAGATTTTGGTTTTACCACCCAATTTAATATTGCCCATAACAAAAACACAATTGAAGAACTTGCCGGCGGGGATGACATACTGGGTGCAATTTATAACAGCCATGGCTCCGGGGCAATCACGATTTTACGGGAAGGAGAACCGATGGGAGCATTTTACATCTATAAAGATGCCGGGCTGAGTGAAACCGGCAGATTACAGTATGTTGATTTTAATGAGGATGGCGAGTATACCGATAATGCCGACCGTTATATTGCCGGTTCTCCGCATCCTAAATTTACTTATGGCTTAAATGTCGGCTTACGTTATAAAGAATGGGACTTTAACTTTTTCCTGCAAGGTAGCCAAGGCAATAAAGTATATAATGTAACAGAAGGGATGAATTACAGTAGTTGGAGTAATCGTATGAGTCATGTTTATGATCAGAGTTGGAAAGAAGGACAGGACAATTCGAAAGCCAAATATCCAAAAATTGAAACTATGGGAGGATTAAGACACTCCGATCGTTTACTTGAAGATGCTTCTTACCTGCGTTTGAAAAATATACAATTAGCTTATAATTTACCATGTTCCCGGTGGAAAACCAATAACTGGTTGCAAGGTATCCGTCTATATGTAAGTGCTCAGGACTATCTGACCATTACAAAATACACAGGACTAAATCCTGAAGTGAGTTCCAAAGGGGGCGATATTAATGGTTCCATAGACCATAATACCTATCCGGCCACCAAAAGGATTTCATTCGGACTAAGAGTTCAATTTTAAGTTAGTAATTTATAAAAAATTAATGATATGAAAAGATGTTTTTTAATAGTGATAATGACATCGGTCTTCTTTATGTCATGCAATGAATGGCTGGAGGAGAAGGATTTTACCTATGCCATTGCAACGGCAACCTTTTATAACACTGTAGACGAAGCAAATGCAGCAGTTATGGCTCCGCTCAATACCTTGAGAGGCACATTTGATGCGAATTATTTCTCAACACTGGAAGGCAACACTGAGTATTGCTATACCAAAGGGGTATATCAGTCCTATGGCCGAATGTATGAAGGAGTTACGCACAATACGCATATTACTCGTTGCGATGCAAATTGGACAAATTTTTATGTTGCCATATTACGCTGTAACCTTGCTATTCAAAGGCTTCCTGAAGCCAGTGCCATGACTGAAAATGAAAAGGCTGCGTATATTGGGGAGTTGAGATTTATACGAGCCTTAAGCTATTTTCATCTTGTTCGCCGATGGGCTGACGTTCCTTTAAGAACTGAAGAAAATATGGAAGAATTGGATTTAACAAAAAGTTCGGTGAATGACATTTATAATTTTATTGTAAATGACCTAAAATACGCCGTTGAGAATTGTCCGGGTACAGCACGCTTGATTGGCACTCCATCCAAAAATTCGGCAAAGGCATTGTTGGCCGAAGTGTATATGTACACAAATGACTATCCCTCGGCAAAAACCTTAGCAGCAGAAGTGATCAACAGTAAAGCGTACTCTTTAGTGAATATATCTTCAACAAGAGATTTTGATAAACTTTTCGGATACAATTTATCCACATCTACTGAAGAAATATTTTATATTAAAACTTCCAGAACAGATGGTCTAACATGGAATTACATTAGTTTTACGGCCCACCCACAATATGAAGTTGAACCGGGACAATTAATGCTGAACGGATTTGGCTATTTTACGCATTATTCCGATTTAAGAAACGATCTTATTGCCAATTGGGATCAAAATGATTTTCGTTATGATTTGAATGTTGGGCATTATATTTTCGGGGCTGATGCATATGGCAACTATACAACTCTGTTTACTAAATTTTGGGATCCTGAGGCACCGGGTAGCGGTGCAAATGTGAATATTCCTCTTATACGCTATGCTGATGTGTTAATTACTTATGCAGAAGCAACAGCAAGAGTTGCAGGCGCCCCAACAGATGAATCCATTGAAATGTTAAATAAACTGCGCCGTCGCGGATACGGTTACAATCCAGATGTTGCAAACCCGGCATTTGATTATCAATTGTCAGATTACGATACAATGGATAAGTTTATTGATTTGTTAATTCAGGAAGAAATGTACGAACGAATGAATGAAGCAAAACATTGGGACTTTATTGTTCGTTTAGGAAAAGCAAAAGATTTGATTAGCGAATATTTTAAGTTTGACGGACTTGAATATAATGTTTCTAACGTACTTACCGATAAGCATTATTTATGGAAAATTCCAGATTCGGAATTCCTTTATAATAAGGCATTGGATCCAAAAGTAGACCAAAATCCAGGTTATACTCAACAATAGTTTTTTCATGTGTAATGGATTGTGTAAATAGCGCATCCATTACACATTTTTTATAATTTTTTGATCTGATGAAACTTCCATGTACTGCGTTTGCAAACACGTTTAAATATTTTATGGATGTTCCATCTGGTCATTAAAATTCAAATTTTATTATGATGAAATATATAACTTTTAACAATAGTATTATTTGCATGCGAAAGCTGTATATCATATGTGTTGTAGCGTTTGCAGCAAGTCTTTCTGCCTGTTCGGGAGACTCTTCCCCGAGTAATCTGCGCCTGCGCGTATTGTTCTGGAATATTCAAAATGGAATGTGGTCAGGACAAGACGACAATTACGATACCTTTGTAAAATGGGTTGACAAACAGCAGCCCGACATATGTATTTGGTGCGAGGCCCAGTCTATATACCTATCCGGAACAGCCGATGCAATGCCAAGTGAGGATCGCTACCTGGTTGACAATTGGGGTGAGTTGGCTGCGCGTTATGGACATCAGTATTGGTATGTTGGCGGACACCGCGATAATTATCCGCAGGTAATTACTTCAAAATATCCGATTGAGAATGTCGAACGTATTGTAGGCACCAAACCGGACAGTGTCGTCACTCATGGTGCAGGATGGGCTCGTGTCAAGATAAACGGACATATAATCAATCTGATAAGTCTCCACTTGTGGCCCAAAAGGTATGCATATGAAGCTACGGACAGGGATGCGAGCATCGCAGAGAACGGAGGCGACCGCTACCGCCGCATGGAGATGGAATATATCTGCAAGCACACCATCGAAAGTGTTCCGGGTGCCGCAGGCCAGATGTGGTTCATGGCAGGCGATTTCAACTCTCGCTCCCGCCGTGACAACTGGTTCTATGAATATCCGGAAAATGATACGCGCCTGTTGGTCCATGACTATATACAGCAAAATACTCCTTATCTGGATGTTATTGCGGATAAATACCCCGGCGACTTCAAAACCACAACCCACGGCAAATCACGCATTGATTTCGTCTATTGCACCAGTCCGCTCTATAACCGTATCGTGTCAACCGACGTGCTTTTTGACGAATATACGACTCCTGTCCGCGATCCCCAAGAGCTCAGCAATTTCTGGCATCCGTCGGATCATCTTCCGATCATAGTGGAGTTCAATATGGAAAAGAAATAAATAGCATTCCATTTGGAGCGGACGGCTTTGCGTCGCTACTTATTTTCATTTTTCTTTCTTCACCAAAATGATATTTTTGTGAAATAATCTATCGATCATCTCATATGAAAAAAATACACTTTTTGATCGTCAGTCTCTGTTTTTTGGTCAGTCCACCTTTACCAGCTCAGGAAAGATTATATCATTGGAATGATAACGAAGTTTATCTTCTGGAACTTGCTCTGTACAAACCCGATATTATAAATTTTACCGAGTCACCGGGTGAGGTTGTTGTTGCGGAAATGGCTAAAATGCTAAATTTTAACTATACATTTTTTCCGGGAGGAAAAGATGGTAAAGGTGGTTTCCCCGGAAGTATCTTAACCTCACTAAAAATTGTCAATTCTCAAAACCGACCGTTTACAGACAACAGCAATCCTGAGGAACTTTTCACAGGACATTGGGGTAAAGCACTTTTACGTTTGCCCAACAACAAAACAGTATCTGTACACACGGCACATCTATGGCCATTCAAAAAGGAAGAGAATGATACCCGGATACGAATGAATGAAATTGATACACTTTTATTATCAATAAAACATGATTTGGATAATAATGCAGACTCAATTTTACTTCAGGGAGATTTAAATCATTCACCGGATATGCCTGAATACAAGCATTTAAACACCGAATTGCTGAAAGACACATTTACTGAAGCAGGAACTGAAAATGGTTTTGGTTACACATATAATTCAATTCATCCGGCAAAAAGAATTGACTTTATTTATGCTGCCGGAGAGCTTTCAAAGGGAATATTAAACTGCGAAACTTTAAATCAGGAAAACTTCAGTATGGATATAAACGACCCTAAAGGATTTGCTTTGAGTGACTATTTACCGGTTATGGCCAATTTTGTGCTTTAATCCAAAATATTTAACAACTAAAAAATTAAAAATGAATCTTCAAAATAAAATTAAACTGTTTCTGCTTATTTTTTTTATTTTACTAAACACTTTTATTTTAAATTCTCAAACAATAACACCAAATATCATAATTATTTTTTGTGACGACATGGGTTATGGTGATATAGGAGTTTTTGGAAATCCGTCAATAAATACGCCTCATCTAGATCAAATGGCAACTGAAGGGCAAAAATGGACAAATTTTTATGCTGCTGCACCTGTTTGCACTCCAAGCAGAGCAGGTATTTTAACTGGAAGATTACCTGTAAGATCAGGAATGAGCAGTGAAAAAAAAAGAGTTTTATTTCCTGATTCTAAAGGAGGATTACCACAATCTGAAATTACAATCGCAAAACAGTTAAAGAAAATTAACTATAAAACAGCTTGTATAGGTAAATGGCACCTTGGACACTTACCTGATTTTTTACCTTCTGTACATGGCTTTGATTATTATTTTGGACTTCCATATAGTAACGATATGGACAGGGTAAGTAGCGGCAACTATTTTGAAGCTCTCAAAAATCCAAAAACAGAGGATTTTAATGTGCCTCTTATGAGAAACAATGAAATAATTGAGCAACCGGCAAATCAACATACATTAACAAAAAGATATACAGAAGAAGCTGTTGAATTCATTAAATTGCATAGAAACACCCCATTCTTCATATATTTTGCTCATTCAATGCCTCATGTACCGTTATTTGTTTCAGAAGATTTTAAAGGTAAAAGTAAACGTGGTATCTATGGAGATGTCATTGAGGAAATTGACTGGAGTGTTGGAATGATTCTGAAAGCTCTAAAAGAAAATAAAATTGAAAAAAATACATTGGTAATTTTCACATCAGATAATGGTCCATGGCTTACTTTTGGCGAACATGGCGGAACTGCAGGCCCATTACGAGGAGGTAAAGGAGGCACCTTTGATGGTGGAATGCGTGAGCCAACTATTTTTTGGTGGCCGGACAAAATTGTGCCCGGTGTTAATTTTGAGTTAGGCAGTACTTTAGACTTATTTCCAACAATATGTAAATTAACAAATTCAGAAGTTCCAAATGACAGGGTTTATGACGGTTATGATTTAACTTCAACAATCTTATTTAATAAGAAAAGCCCAAGAGATATTATTTTTTATTATAGAGATACAGATATTTTTGCAATTAGAAAAGATAACTATAAAGTACATTTCTATACTCAGGATGAATATGGAAATAATGATAAAACAATTCACAATCCACCATTGCTTTTTGATATTGATATAGATCCTGAAGAAAAAATAAATATTGCAAGAAATCATCCGCAAATTATTTCAGAAATGATAGAAATACTTAATGAACATGTAAAAACAATTGAACCTGTTGTAAACCAATTAGAAAAATAATTTTTGAAATTTTCACCATAAACAGACAATTAAATTTCAGTAATTATTTTTTCTCAAATTGCCCTGAACCTGCTACAAAAAACCGGACAATTTATTAAGCTACTAATTGATTTATAAAT
>CAZXTX010000138.1:0-2546 GCA_964643695.1 uncultured Mariniphaga sp.
GCGAGGAGGAACTGATGACTTTGAGAAAGCCGTCAATGAATTTACAAAGTTTAGCTGCTGCACCTGAAGCGGAGCCGGATATTCTGGAAACCACAGCTAAAAAAATCATCAAGAACGGATATATGGAAGTGAGGGTTACGGGACTTGAAGAAACCAAGCTAAAGATTGACTCGCTAATTAACCTGCATAACGGCTATTATGCAGGTGAGAGGCTTAACAATACCGATAGGGAATCGTCCTACAGCCTCAAAATCAGAATTCCAAGCGACAACTATGAAGTTTTTATTTCAGACATTGAAGCAGGCCCGGGTGAAATTCTCAATAAAAACATTGATGCACGGGATGTTACCGATCAGTTTATTGACCTTGAAACCAGACTCGAAAACAAACAAAGCTATCTGGAAAGATACAGGGAGTTACTGAAGCAGGCTAAAAATGTGCGGGAAATACTTGATATTGAAGAAAAAATCAGAGTTCTTGAAGAAGAAATTGAAAGCACAACCGGCCGGCTCAGATATCTAAGCAATCAGGTTAATTACAGCACACTTGACCTGACTCTCTCCAAAAAGAAGGATTTTAAGTACAATCCTGTCAGCCGCGCCAATTTTTTAGAAAAACTGAAACAGTCACTCTCCAAAGGGTGGTTCGCCCTTGTGGACTTTTTCCTGTTTATTATTAATGTATGGCCTTTCTGGATTATTGCAGCAGCAGTGGTTTTTATCTGGCGAAAAGCAAAGCGGAACAAAAAAAATAAAAGAGAATAAAGCTCAGTATCTCCCGGTTCAATTCAATAAAAAAAGCTTCACATAAAGTGAAGCTTTTTTTTGTGGGGAGAGGAGGGTTCGAACCTCCGAAGGCTATGCCAACAGATTTACAGTCTGCCCCGTTTGACCACTTCGGTATCTCCCCCAATATTTTATTGAGCCGGATGTCAGATTCGAACTGACGACCCCGAGATTACAAATCACGTGCTCTGGCCAACTGAGCTAATCCGGCTTTTCAATATTTTCAGAACGTTTTCTGTTTTTAACAGCGGCGCAAAGAAAAGAAATATTTTTTTATTCCGCAATACGTTTCTAAATCTTTATGCATATTTTAAAAAAAGTGGGCAAGCTACCTGCGTCGCACCGCTACAACCGCCTACCCTTGCTGCCTTCCGACCCTGGGGGGATTCAGCAGGAGCTGATCGCACAGGACTTACCCACACACAAAATTATAAAAATTTAAAATCACCGCAAAATTAAGGCTAAATAAACCTATATTTGCAAAAATCTTTAACTTTAAGAAACAAATTACCATGGAAAAAAAATCTGCACCGGCAGTAAAACAAGCTTTAATATACGGGCTTTACTTCGGAATTGCCATTTCAATTGTATCATTAATC
The DNA here is from genome assembly GCA_964643695.1 of uncultured Mariniphaga sp. Lineage (GTDB taxonomy): Bacteria > Bacteroidota > Bacteroidia > Bacteroidales > Prolixibacteraceae > Mariniphaga. The sequence goes on from CAZXTX010000138.1 coordinate 1,385, forward strand.
TTCTATGCCACAGGAAATACTTTTTCAAAATCAGTACAATGGGTTAATTACGTTGTTATAATAGGCGGGATAATAATTGCACAGCTTAACTACAGAAACTCTTTAGGAAATGTGATGACATACGGCCAGGCACTCAGTATTGGCGTGCTGACAATGATATTTGCGTCTGTGATTTCAGGATTCTTCACATATCTTCTTTATGCAGTTATTGATCCGTCGCTTCAGGAACAGATGAAATTAGCTATGGAGGAACAACTTGTAACAAAAGGACAGCTGCCCGAAGATCAAATAGATATGGCTGTTGAAATGACTTCAAAATTCCAGAAACCTGCAATATTGTTTATCATGAATATTTTCGGCGGTGCATTTTCAGGATTGATAATTTCACTTATAACTTCAATTTTTACACAAAAAAAACCTGCTTCAGATTTCCCTGAATAACAAAAAGTTAAAAAATGGATATTTCCGTAATAATACCTTTACTTAATGAAGAGGAATCATTGCCTGAACTTACTGCATGGATTGAAAAGGTAATGGATGAACACGGTTTTTCCCATGAAATTATTATGGTTGACGACGGCAGTAAAGACAACTCATGGAAAGTGATAAAAACACTGCAAAAAGCCAATCCTGTGATCAAAGGCATAAAATTCAGAAGAAATTACGGAAAGTCGGCTGCCTTATACTGTGGATTTGATATTGCACAGGGAGATGTGGTTATTACCATGGATGCCGATTTGCAGGACAGCCCCGATGAAATCCAGGAACTATACCGGATGATAAAAGAAGAAGATTTTGATTTGGTTTCGGGCTGGAAAAAAAAGCGGCACGATCCGGTTTTTACAAAAAATATTCCAAGCAAATTCTATAACTGGACTGTAAGACGCATGACCGGCATAAAACTGCATGACATGAACTGCGGTTTAAAGGCATACAAAAAAAGCGTGGTTAAAAGCATTGAGGTTTACGGAGAAATGCACCGCTACATTCCCGTACTTGCCAAATGGGCGGGATTTAACAAAATAGGTGAAAAAGTGGTGGTTCACCATGAGCGGAAATATGGCAGTACAAAATTCGGAGTGGAAAGATTTATCCGCGGACCGTTGGATTTAATGTCAGTTATGTTTATTTCCCGCTTTGTGAAACGTCCCATGCACTTTTT
>CAZXTX010000138.1:2646-7873 GCA_964643695.1 uncultured Mariniphaga sp.
CATCTGTTTATTTCGTATATTAATAGGAACAAACCGAAAATCATAATTTGCCATGAAAGAATTAATAAAAGAGCATTTCGGGACTTTGATAAAGCAGGAAAAGTTAAGCTGTATTGAAAGCGGTTTACTTCTTGAAGACACCTGTGTTTTGGAATCCATATCGCCGTTTTACGGATATTACAACATTGCCGCACCCGGAGCAAAGCCGCTCTATCTTTATCTGATGCTAAGCGAAAACCACTGTTTCGACGAATTGCACACAGCAATTTTCAATGCCGAAAAAAAGGCAGATTTCAGATTTGATGCCGTAAAAGGTTTTATCAGTATTTTAGGTATGCCGGTAGTGTCCACAATCAGGGTGAGAAGTCTGGAGAGTTACAACAGAATTGCAGAACTGCAAAGGCTGCTTAAGAATGAAGGTGTCAGGTTTAAAAAACAGAGCAGAGATTTTGAGAACCTGCCCGGCATGATTCATCTTGAAAAGTTTTTCTTTGTTGAAGAATGGGGAAGCGGAATGTATGTTGACCATCGCGTTGCACATCACGGCTACTTTGAAATTCCGGTAAGCATGAAATGGGAAAATTTTAAGGACCTGACAAAGCAGGTAAGATACGGCAAGGGTTTGCCCTTTTTTGATGCCGCAATTGTACGGTTTTACAGTGGCCTGGGCTATACAAACCTTGTAAGAATATACAAAGAGCAACTTGAAAGAAGCCAGCTTGAAACAATCAAAAACCGCTATCTGGAGTTAATCGGTAAAACAATAATTAAAATCTAAACCTGCTGTTTTCAGTGATTTCCTCCACAGCAAAGTTATACCCTTCAATAAGATTGTTCATTATCTGACTTACCGGAAGTATTTCATCTATTGTGGCAGAAACCTGTCCTATTTCCAGTTCACCATTTTCAAGGTCGCCTTCAAAAATTCCTTTCTTTGCCCTGCCCCGCCCCAGCAGCTGACTCAATTCTTCTACAGTTGCTCCTCTCTTTTCAGCTTCATCAGTTAAATTGAAAAATGCATTTTTAATTAGCCGCACAGGAACAAGTTTTTTAAGGGCAAGCATTGTCCCTCCCTCACCAAGTTCAATTACAACCTGCTTAAAGGCATCGTGCGCCGATGATTCTTCGGATGCTGCAAACAGGGAACCCAGTTGAACACCTTCGGCACCAAGTGTCATGGCTGCAAGCATTGCCCTGCCCGAACCGATTCCGCCGGCTGCCAAAAGCGGCAGGCCGGTTGCCTTGCGCACCGATGGAATTAGGGCAAGCGTAGTTGTTTCATCCCTGCCGATATGACCGCCGGCTTCAAATCCCTCAGCTACAATTGCATCAACACCGGCAGCTTCACTTTTTTCGGCAAATTTTGAACTGGAAACCACATGAGCCACCGTTATTCCCCTCTCTTTAAGCCAGGGAGTCCATTTTGCAGGATTTCCGGCGGCAGTAAATACAATTTTAACTCCGGTACGTTCAATTATCTCCATTATACGTTCCGTTTCGGGATAAAGAAGCGGTACATTCACACCAAACGGTTTTGAAGTTGCAGCCTGTGTTTTCAGGATATGTTCCTCCAATACTTCAGGATACATTGAGCCGGCACCAATCAGGCCAAGTCCGCCACAATTGCTTACAGCCGATGCAAGCCGCCAGCCGGAGCACCATACCATACCGCCCTGAATAACCGGATATTCTATATTAAATAAATTACAAATTCGGTTCATAAAACGTATAAAAAATTAATCTCAAAATTATATTATCAAATGTGGATTGTGCAGGAAAGATTTTTTCAGAAATTACCTTTAAATAATTGTTAACGGATGCAGTCAGCATAAAAAACGGGTTACTCCTTTTCTTTCACATTCATGCTTTCTTCAAGCAGTTCAATCAGCATTTCATGCGAAATCCTCCGTTTAATATCACCTTTCTCCACAAAAGAAATTGAGCCGCGCTCTTCTGAAACAACAATAACCACTGCATCGGTATTTTCAGTTATTCCGATGGCTGCCCTATGCCTTAATCCTAAAGTTTTATCAATTTCCCTCTGGGTTAGCGGCAAAATACATCCTGCCGCCACAATCATGTTGTTTTTAATGATTACCGCCCCGTCATGTAAAGGTGTGTTTTTAAAAAATATTGTTCTCAAAAGCGATGATGACAGCATTGCGTCCAGCCTTTCACCGGTTCTTATCTGATCGGCCAGCTCCGATGTTCTGGCAATTACAATCAGTGCACCGGTTTTTGACTTTGAAAATGAAAGACAGGTATCGGCAATAATCTCTATACTTCCCTCCTTAATCATCTGATTTTTGTTGATTCCAAAAAGTTTATCGAGCGATAGAATTCTGTTAATACTGTAATTGCTGCCAATATACATTAGAAATCTTCTTATTTCGGGATGAAAAACAATTATTAGTGCCAATACCCCCACACCGATAAACTGTCCCATAATTGAACCGAGAAGCTGCATATTAAGAGCTTTTACCAGTAACCAGAACAAGTAAATCAAAAAAAGGCCGATAACGATATTAAATGCCACCGTTCCTTTTATAAGCCGGTAAACCTGATAAAGCAGCAGCGCCACCAGCAGAATATCAAGAATATCCAAAAATCGTATGGTTATAAATCCCAACATTACGAAACTGAAGATTTTAACGCATTAATCAGAGAAATGGTTTCCACCGCCTGTTTTACATCATGCACTCTCAGAATGTCTGCCCCACCCAGCAATGCCATGGTATTCAGCACCGAAGTTCCGTTAAGTGCTTCTTCAGGCTTAATGTCCAGCAGTTTCCAAATCATGGTTTTGCGGCTTAACCCGGCCATTACAGGCAGTTGAAAAACCTTAAATGAATCGAGCCGGTTAAGCAGATCAAAATTGTGCATTACTGTTTTACCAAAACCAAACCCCGGGTCAATAATAATATCATTCACACCAAGTTTGGTCAGTTTTTTAACCCGTTCGCTCAGCCATAATGAAATGTCCCTTACCACATCTTCATAATCAGGCTCATCCTGCATGGTTTGCGGAGTTCCCTGAATATGGGTTAAAATATAGGGCACTTTCATTTTTCCGATGGTTTCAAACATGTTGGAATCTAATGAGCCGCCTGAAATATCATTCACGATAATTGGCCCTGTTTCATCAATTACCCTCACTGCAACCCAGCTGCGTATTGTATCAACAGACATCGGAATACCGGGAAATCTTTTTCTGATTGCATAAACTGCCGGCAGAAGCCGTTCAAGTTCCACCTTGGTTGACACAAGTTTTGCTCCCGGCCTGGTGGATACCGCTCCCACATCAATTATTGAAGCACCGTCAGCAATCATCTGCTCAACCTTTTTAAGCAAAACTTTTTCACTGGTAATTTTTTCACCTGTATAAAACGAATCGGGCGAAACATTAATAATGCCCATAACAACCGGCTCGGAAAAATCTAACAGTTTGCCATCCAAATTGATGAAATTTTTCCTTTTAAGGAATTTACCCGCCGAATGGGTAATCAACATAAGCAAAATGTTTTATGGTTATACAATCAAGTGCTGCAAATGTATAACAAAACCCTGCAAATTCCTCAATTTTTTCTATTTTTAACCCTCTATTTATTTTAATATGAATAAAACGAATAAACAGTATGATGCGGTTATTCAGGTATGCCGTTCTCTTTTCTCCGATAAAATGAAAGATTACGGGGCTGCATGGAGAATTTTAAGGCCTGAATCGCTCACCGATCAGATTTTTATTAAGGCAAGCCGCATCAGAAGTATTGAAGAAAAAGGAATTTCAAAAGTTGACGAGGGAATACGGCCCGAATTTATAGGAATTGTCAACTATGCAATTATGGGACTGATTCAATTAGAGCTTGGCCCGTCTAATGATGAACTCAGCTGGGAACAAATCCTTGAACTTTACGATAAATATTTTCAGAATGCAAAATTGCTGATGCAGGATAAAAACCACGATTACGGTGAGGCATGGCGGCAAATGAGAATCAGTTCATACACCGACCTGATTCTGATGAAGCTGAAACGCACCAAGCAAATTGAGGACAACAAAGGTGAAACTGTAGTTTCTGAAGGTATTGATGCTAATTATTACGACATGATAAATTATGCGGTATTTGCACTTATAAAGCTCGATTTTAAAGAACAGTAAAAATTAAAAAATGCGTTTTATCAAACATATTTCCCGCATTCTGGTGGGAATAACATTTATTTTTTCAGGTTTTGTAAAAGGAATTGATCCCTGGGGGTCGGCATATAAATTTACCGATTACTTTAATGTCATGAATCTTGAGTGGCTTGCATGGGCTGCTCTTCCGCTGGGGATTTTACTTTCTTTTGCCGAATTTGCAATAGGCGTTGCACTGCTGTTCAATGTTTTTCTTGAACTGGCTTCGTGGCTTGCCTTAATCTTCATGACTTTTTTTACCGGACTGACGCTCTGGATTGCAGTTGCAAATCCGGTTACCGATTGCGGATGCTTCGGCGATGCACTGGTTATTTCCAACTGGGCTACTTTTTATAAAAATGTAGTGTTGATTCTGCTTACCATAATCATTTTTGTTTACAGAAAGAAGATGAAAGGGTGTCCGGACAAAAAAACAGGACTTGCACTCTCTGCACTTTTTGTTGCCGCTTATGCATGGATTACTGTTTACTCATTTAATCACCTGCCGGTTTTCGATTTCAGGCCGTACAAAGTGGGGGTAAACATTCCGGAAGCCATGGCTATGCCGACAGATGCACCGCAGGAAGTGTATGAAACCATATTTTACTACAAAAACAAAAGCAGCGGTGAAACAGAACGGTTTACAGAAGAAAACTATCCGTGGCAGGACACACTTAATTATGAATTTTACGATACCGAATCGTTTCTTGTACAAAAGGGATATGAGCCGCCGATTCACAATTTCACTATTGAAACATCCGACGGTGAAGACATTCTGGACTTTTTCATCCACAGCGACAATTATGTATTTATGCTGATTGCATATGATCTGAATAAGTCGAATACAAAATCACAGAAAAAAATCAACATTCTTGCGGAGGAAGTTCTGAAAAACGACATGGATTTTATCTGTCTCACCTCCACCCTGCAGGATGAATCAGCCGAATTTGCTGAAACACATAACATACCCTACGAATTTTTCAATGCCGATGAAATTACACTAAAAACCATAATACGTTCAAATCCGGGACTGATGGTAATTAAAAACGGCACCAT
>CAZXTX010000139.1:0-2729 GCA_964643695.1 uncultured Mariniphaga sp.
CGCGACCCCGACCTTGGCAAGGTCGTGCTCTACCAACTGAGCTATTCTCGCAATTATTTCACTGTTTGAAAGAACTTTTTAATAAAAGTGTTGCAAATATATTGCATTTTTTTTGTTCCCGCAAAATTAAGAAAAAAATTTAAGTTATTTTATTCAAAACTAACACTGGCTGATGATACAATCACCTTTTAACGCAACCCGGTCAGTTTTTTAATTTCATTAAGCTTGTTAAGTGCTTCAATAGGTGTAAGGTTATTAATATTGAGATGTGCAATTTCATCACGTATCTGTTTGAGAACCGGATCATCAAGCTGAAAAAAGCTAAGCTGCATACCTTCACGGCTGGTACTTATTTCACCAAGTGGTTTTGCAAGGTCTTCCTTTCCCTTGCCGCCTTCAAGCTTTTTCAAAATCTGACCTGCCCTAACAGTAACCGATTTGGGCATACCTGCCATTGCCGCCACATGAATTCCAAAACTGTGATTACTCCCTCCCGGTATCAGTTTTCGGAGAAAAATAACTTTTTTACCCATCTCCTTAATTGAAACATTAAAGTTTTTTACCCGTGGAAAAGCTCCCTCCATCTCATTCAACTCATGATAATGGGTTGCAAAAAGGGTTTTTGCCTTAGCCCCCGGATGTTCATGCAGATATTCAACAATTGACCATGCTATTGAAATTCCATCATATGTTGAGGTTCCACGGCCAAGTTCATCAAAAAGAATCAGGCTGCGGTCGGAAACATTATTCAAAATACTCGCAGCTTCGTTCATTTCCACCATAAAAGTAGATTCGCCAAGTGAAATATTGTCGGAAGCACCAACCCTGGTAAAAATTTTGTCAACCAATCCTATTTGTGCTGATTGTGCCGGAACAAAACTTCCCATCTGTGCAAGTAAAACAATAAGGGCAGTTTGTCTCAGCAAAGCTGATTTACCTGCCATATTTGGCCCGGTAATAATTATAATTTGCTGGTCTTCCTGATTCAGCATCACATCATTGGCAATATAAGGTTCACCTGCAGGAAGCTGTTGTTCAATAACAGGATGCCGCCCCTCTTTTATATTAATTTCAGTGCCTTCGTTTATTTCAGGCCTGAAATATTCATAGCTGACGGCACATGATGAAAATGAAAGCAGACAGTCGGTTTTGGCAAGTATTGCAGAATTTAACTGGATTGCCGGAATATATTCTGAAAGAGCCAGCACAAGGTCATTGAACAAACGGGTTTCAAGTTCCATTATTTTTTCCTCTGCACCAAGTATTTTCGATTCATATTCTTTCAGTTCTTCAGTAATATAACGCTCGGCACTCACTAAAGTCTGCTTTCTTATCCACTCTTCCGGAACTTTGTCCTTATGCGTATTCCTCACTTCGATGTAATAACCAAAAACATTGTTAAAACCCACCTTTAGTGATGGAATACTATGTTTCTCACTTTCCCGTTTCTGAATCTGAATTAAATAATCCTTCCCCGAATAGGCTATTTTTCTGATTTCGTCAAGTTCTTCAGAAACACTGTTGGAAATAACTTTACCCCTGCTTAAAACAACAGGCGGGTCGGGAGTTATTTCCTTCTGTATGCGGTCACGAATTAGAGAACAGATATTCAGCTGTTCGGCAAACCGGTTCAGCATTTTATTATCCGATTCGGCACAAATCTGTTTTATCGGAACAATTGCATTGAGAGCATTTTTAATCTGCACCACTTCACGCGGATTTATTCTGCCAACTGCCACTTTTGAAACAAGTCTTTCCAAATCGCCAATCTGCCGCAAATGGTCTTCTAAATTCTCTTTTACGGCAGGGTTTTTCATAAAAAACTCGACTGTATCCAGCCGGTCGGTAATGGGGCCTATATCTTTCAGCGGTAGTGCCATCCAACGTTTCAGCAAACGCGAACCCATTGGCGTAATTGTTTTGTCAATTACCTGAAGCAGGGATTTCCCGCTATCATGAATCGGTGAAAAAAGTTCGAGATTACGAATTGTAAACCGGTCAAGCCAGACATAATGATCTTCCTCTATACGGCTGAGCCCGGTAATATGTTTTATCTGATGGTGCTGTGTAATGTCAAGATAATGCAATATGGCACCTGAGGCAATAATTGCAACAGGCATATTTTGAATTCCATATCCCTTAAGCGATGTGGTTTCAAAATGGCGAGTAAGCCTGTCGGTTGCGGAAACACCTGTATAAACCCAGTCATCGAGATTGTAGGTATAGTATTTATTTCCAAAAATTTCAGTGAATTCCTTCCCTCTGCCTCTCTGAAAAAGTACCTCTTTCGGCTGAAAGGAGCTTAACAGTTTGTCGATATATTCATAATTACCTTCGGCAGTTAAAAACTCACCTGTTGAAATATCAAGAAACGCTACTCCTGCCACTTTTTTTTCAAAATGAACGGAAGCAAGAAAGTTATTTTCACGGTTTTCAAGAATATTGTCGTTAATTGATACACCCGGGGTTACCAGCTCGGTGATTCCCCGTTTCACAATCTTTTTTGCAAGTTTGGGGTCTTCAAGCTGTTCACAAATTGCAACCCTCTGCCCGGCACGCACAAGCCGGGGCAGATATGTATCGAGTGCATGATGCGGAAATCCGGCAAGCTCAACATAACTGGCTGCACCGTTGGCACGGCGCGTAAGCGTAATACCCAATATTTCGGCGGCTTTAATAGCATCTTCACCAAAAGTCTCATAAAAATCACCCACCCTGAACAGCAAAAC